>CAYVEN010000022.1:0-25303 GCA_964450505.1 uncultured Dehalococcoidia bacterium
GCGGGGTGGAGCAGTGGCAGCTCGTCGGGCTCATAACCCGAAGGTCGCAGGTTCGAGTCCTGCCCCCGCTACCAGGACGATATGAAAAGGCCCCGAATTACTCGGGGCCTTTTTCTGTGTTCTCTAGCACCTGAGCCCCATGCGACCCGGCAGATTGCGGCGCTTCAGTATCTCTCTCGCCTTGGAGTGGGAGAACCAGACCATCTTTCCGGTTATAGAGTCGTAAGCATGGAGGTCCAGCTCCGTGAAGAACTTCATGTAAAACAGCCCGGCAGCCCGCAATGACATATCCGATTGCTGGGCTACGGCCAGCTTGGCGAAGCTGTCGCTAGCGTCCAGGATGGACTGCGCCGTTACCGGATCATGCCCCTCATAGGTGCAGACGGCGAGCAGCTTTTCCGTAAGGCCGTTCTGCCCGGCCAGCCATTTCCAGTAGTCGTATAGCGCGGCTGTTTGACCGTTCTGCCTATAACTATGGCAGAAGAGGAAGATGCAGTTGGCCTGCTGGTCCCGGAGCAGCGGGGCAAGCTCCTCCGGCTCGTTGAGGAGCACGGCGTTTCTGGTGGCCAGGGCCACTTCTTTCCTTGCCAGCACATTGCTTATGCGGTCGCAGAACTCGGACTCCCAGCCCAGAACGTTGCACGACCCATCCACTACGAGGAGCCGTGGCTTGCCCGGTATGGTGATCTGGCTCCAGAACATTGTGCCGCCTTAGCCGGTGGTTGAGGCCAAGGTTTTGGCCACTGCCCGGGCATCTTCCTCAGTAAGGAAGTAGTCCAGTTTGGTGGTGACGCCCAGCTTTTGAAGCGTGACCACCAGCCGGAAGGGATGTTCCGTTCTGTCGGTGTTCTCTATTTCCAGAGTCTTGCTTTCGTTGGACGTAGTGAACAGGTTGGTCATGTCATGCTCCGTTACCTGATATTGAAATGTATTGAGAATCGGCAAGGCCGATTCCTGCCCCGCTCGCTCCCTTCGACAGGCTCAGGGCGAGCGGAGGGCGCTTCCATCTCCGCTCATATGGTCGCTGTGAGGCGGCATCCCTGACTAGACGGCAGGGTGCTGTGTATGCCAGTCCGTCAGCGATTGATACGCCCGCGCCGCGGCAAAGATGGAGTTCTCCTCGTAAGCCCGACCCATGAACTGGATGCCCGTGGGCAGACCCCGTGCGCCGAAGCCATTGGGCACGGCTACGGATGGCAGTCCAGCTACGTTGCCCACAGCACCCAGGATATCGCGGGACAGGCCCGATATGGAGGCGCGTATGGGCTGGTCTATGGGGGTTGCTACGTGGTTGCGCGGCGTCCCCACAATGGCGTCGTACCTGGAGAGCACTTCATCAGCGGCGCGGCAGATCTGAGTGCGTATGCGCAGGGCGCGGAGATAGTCGGTGGCGGGCACTGCCAGCCTGGAGTAGGCCGAATACCTGGTTGCGTCGCCTGAAAGCCGGGCTGTCTCTCCGCTGTCAAAGAAGTCCTCGAAGATGCTGGCGGACTCGGCGTTGAGGATGGTGCGTGTCACCGGTTCATAAGGCATGTCGGGGAACTCCACCTCCTCAATGTCGGCCATCTGCTCCAATACCTTGAGCGATTGTTGGAAGTTGGCTTTGACCTCCTCTTCGGCGGCATCGACCATGCCCTTGAGCACACCCAGCTTGAACCTGCGCGGCGCGGCTTGCTCCGTATCGTACGAGTACGGCCTATCGCTGGTGGTGGGGTCGTTGGGATCGTGTCCGGCAATAGCCTCCAGCACCAGCCCGCAGTCGTCGGCGGTGAGGCACATCGGCCCCAGCTTGTCCAGGGTCCAGGAGAGCGCCATAGCGCCGTACCGACTCACCCTACCGTAGGTGGGGCGCAGCCCGGCGATGCCGCAGTTGTGTGCGGGGAGGAGGATGGAGCCCCAGGTCTCCGATCCTATGGCGAATGGCACCAGTCCGGCAGCTACTGCGGCCCCGGAACCGCTGGACGAGCCGCCTGTCCAGGAATCCTTGTCGCCCCAGGGAGTGATAGCGGGCCCGGTGGCTGATGCCGATGGATAGAGATAGCCCATCCCGCCTGCCAGTTCCACCATGGCCAGCTTGGCGACAAGGACGGCGCCTGCGGCGTCCAGTTTCTGCACGATGGTGGCATCGTGGTCAAAGGTCTGGTCCTGGAACGGTACAGCGCCCCAGGTAGTGGGAGTGCCTCCTGCAGTGGCTACAAGGTCCTTCAGACCATAGGGGATGCCGTGGAGCGGGCCCCTGTACTCGCCGGAGGCTATTTCCTTCTCGGCCTGTTTGGCCTGCTTGAGTGCGCGTTCCCGGGTCAGGGCGACCAGCGCATTGTAGCGCGGGCCTTCGCTTTCAAGCTTATCCAGGAAGAACTCGGCCAGCTCCACCGGGGATGCCTGTTTAGTGCGCAGGAGGCCGCCAAGCTCACGTACGGAGAGGAATTGCGGGTCTGTCGCCATGACTAGCCCTCCTTCCTGTAGGGTTGGAACAGAGACGGTGGCTCATCGCTGTAGTCTAACCTGAACTTGTTCAGGGCTAGGGATAAGTCCACAGTGGCCTCCACGCCCTTTGCCACCTCATCCATCTGCTCCGCGCTGAGCTGATTGCCAAAACGGCGCTTCAACATGGCGGAGCGCTCCTCTATCGCTGCGTTGCGTGCGTTGTCGTCGTTCATAGCGCCTCCCTGTCTGGAAATGCGGTTCCGACCATTCTATTGCCGAATATGCTTGCTGTCACGCCACAAGCTCCCGTGGATTGCGTTATAATCAAGGCTTGTGAGTGCGATAGGAGAGTTGCAAATGGACATAGGCATAGTTGGAGCGGGAAGCATAGGGCGGAAGGTGGCGAAGGATCTGGAGGCGGGCAAGGCGCCGGGCCTCAGAGTTACGGCACTGAGCAGCCGTACTGAGGAGAAGGCACACGAGCTTGCCGCTATGCTTGAATCCCGGCCTGAGGTGGTCCCACTGCATGAGGTACCAGCCCTTTGCGACGTGGTGATAGAGGCGGCAGGTGCGCATGCCGTGGAAGAGATTGTTACCACATCTTTGGAAGCCGGGAAATCCGTGGTGGTGGTGAGCTGCGGCGCTCTGCTGGGGCGTGATGACCTCTTTGAGCTGGCAAGGCAGAAAGATGCCCGTATTCACGTGCCTTCAGGGGCCATTATTGGACTGGATGGCCTGCTTGCCGCATCGGAGGGGCAGATAGACAGCATCACAATGATCACCCGCAAGCCTCCGGAAGGGCTGAAGGGTTCACCTGGGGTGGAGATGGCAGGCATAGACCTCGACGCGATTACGGAGGCCACCGAGGTATTCGAGGGACCTGTGAGCGAGGGTTTCAAGCGCTTCCCTGCCAACGTGAACGTGGCAGCGGCGGTGAGCATGGCCGGCATCGGTCCCGACAAAACGTGGATACGCGTAATTGCCGATCCTGCGGTGACGCGCAACACCCACGACGTTGTGGCGGAAGGCGAATTCGGCAAACTACAGTTCCACATAGAAAACATTCCCTCGGACGACAACCCAAGGACGGGAAGGCTTACCGCCTTGTCGGTGCTGGCCTACTTGAAGCAGATGGCATCGCCTCTGAACATAGGGATATAAGACAATAAGTCATGTTTGACGCGCTTACCGACAAGCTAACCGCCGTCTTGGGGCGACTCACCAACCGGGGGAGGCTCACCGAGAAGGACGTGGACGAAGCCCTCCGCGAAGTACGCGTCGCTCTCCTTGAGGCGGACGTCAATTTCCGGGTGGCTCGCGAGCTGGTGGGACGCATTCGAGAGCGCGCCTTGGATACCGAGGTCCTGCAAAGCCTGAGCCCGGGGCAGCAGGTGGTTACCTTTGTATACGAGGAGCTAGTCGCCATCTTGGGAGAGGGCCATCACGGCCTTCAGATCTCGTCGCAGGCGCCGTCGGTGGCGCTCATGGTGGGACTGCAGGGTTCAGGGAAGACCACCACCGCGGCAAAACTGAGCATGCACCTGAGGCGCCAGGGGCACCGTTCCCTGCTGGTGGCAGCCGATCTGAGACGGCCCGCTGCTATTCAACAACTCGCTACCCTGGGCCGTCAGCTAGACGTAGCGGTGTACCAGGAAGACCCCCTGACCTCCACGGCCGAGGACGTGGCCAGTCATGGCTTGGAGTATGCCAGAAACCTAGGCGTGACCTGGGTCATAATCGACACGAGCGGGCGTCTTCACATTGATGAGGAGCTGATGGAGGAGCTGGAACAGGTGAAGGCCGTCACCAGTCCCAGCGAGTCGCTTCTTGTGGTGGACGCCATGACCGGACAGGATGCGGTGAACGCCGCCGTTGAGTTCCACCAGCGGATTGGCATCACCGGACACGTTCTCTCCAAGCTGGATGGCGATGCCAGGGGCGGCGCTGCCCTTTCCATTGCCCACGTTACCGGGGTCCCCATCAAGTTTGTTGGCACTGGTGAGCGCAGCGATGCTCTGGAGCCTTTCCATCCGGACCGCATGGCGTCCCGCATCATAGGCATGGGCGACGTAGCTACCCTTGTGGAAAAGGCCCAGGCCGAAATCACGGAGGAACGGGCCAAAGAACTTGAAAAGAAGATGCGCCGCGCCACCTTTGATCTGGAGGACTTCCTTCAGCAGTTACAACAGCTAAGGCGAATGGGCCCCCTTTCTGGCATCATGGAGATGATACCCGGGTTTTCAAACCTCTCCAAGCGACTCCCCACGGATGCCATGGATGAGGGCAGGCTTAAGAGGGTGGAGGCCATTGTCTTCTCCATGACACCGCAGGAACGCCGTAACCCCGACATGCTCAACGGTAGTCGGAAGCGCCGCATCGCAAAGGGGAGCGGCACAGAGCCCAAGGACGTAAACCAGCTGCTGAACCAGTTCAAGCAGACACAGAAGCTGATGAAGCAGATGGCGTCCGGCCGCGTCCCACGCGGCCTTTCAGGTTTGCTCCGCTAGGAGGAAAAAGGCGCGTACATCCGGCACTAGCTGAGCGAGATGCCCACCAGCCTTCCTATGGAAAAGGTGACAAGCGCGGAACCCGCGCCAATGGCCAGCATGCGCAAGCCACCACGCAGAGGGTGCTTCCCGGATAGATAGGCTAGGGAGGAACCTGTGATCAATAGCGCCAAGGCGCTGAGGCTTCCACCAACGGCAAGGGCAGGGGTTCTTTCAAACCCCAATACATACGGGATCAACGGAACGAGTGCCCCTGAGGCAAATGCCAGGAATGAACTGATGGCGGCGCCCCATGGAGACCCCAGTTGGCTGGGGTTAAGGCCCAGCTCTTCCCGGGCCATCGTTTCCAGCGCCGCCTCCGGGTCTTGCATGATCCGTTCCGCCAGAATGTTCGCCTCATCTTCATTGAGGCCTTTCAGCTGGTAGATCAGGGATAGCTCTTCTCTTTCTTCTTCCGGCTGCTCTGCTATCTCAAGCCGTTCCTTCTCTATCTGTGACTCTGCCAGCTCACGGTCTGCCCTTATGGAAACGTACTCGCCAGCCGCCATGGAGATGGCGCCGGCGACCAGTCCGGCAGCGCCTGCCAGCAGAACGAAGTCAGGGTTGGAGGTGCCTCCAGATACACCCCAAACTATACCTAGGTTAGATACCAACCCGTCGTTGCCGCCAAGCACGGCGGCACGGAATGCGCCGCCCGCGGCTGCGTTTCGCAGCACTCCGCCGCCCAGTTCGCTTGCCGGGTAACGGCCCTCTTTCAGGTCTTGCAGCGTTTTGGAGTGGCCTTTCTCTTCGTCCATTATGTCCCTGGCTTCCGGTTCGTCGGTGTACATATCAGTGTCGCTACCTTCTATCCGCATCACCACAGGCAGTACTCTCTGTGTGCCGAACTGGCGCGCCAGCCAGCCAAGCATCTTGATCTTTAGCTTGGGACGGTACGGAGGCAAGTCATCTACGGCTAATCCAAGTTTCCCGGCCCAATGGATCACGTGGCGTTCCTCCGCTTCCACAAGCCGACGGAATATCTTGGAACGCCGGGGATCCGGCTCAGCATCCGCCATAGCGGTGTATAGAGCAACGGCTTCTCGTTCCGCCTCCAGGTAGGAATGATAGCGAGCGTTTTCCGTATGACGAGGTTTCATTTGGTTTTAGACTTGGCTTCCTGAGTTGTTTCGCCGCCACTTTGGGCTGTCGTCCTTTGCAGGCGTAACTGTGCAAATAGGTAGATGGTGGCCAATCCCGCGTATCCGGGCCACCGTTCCCTGGCAAAGGCGGCGGCCTCCTTCTCATAGAGGCGTTTGCCGCCTAGATAGTTCTCCGAGATGGCCCTTTGCAGGGCCAGGTCACCAGCAGGGAAAGCGTCCATACGACCCAAAGAGTTAATCAGAACCCACTGCACCGTCCAATGGCCTATGCCACGCAATTGCACCAGTTCTCGAAGAACTTCCTGATTGTCAAGCCGCTCAAGCCTGCGGATGTCAAGGAAACCCTCTACCTCTCTTGAGGCGATTTCCAGCACATATTCGGCTTTTCTGTTGCTGAGTCCCAAGGAGCGCAACGCTTCCTGTCCGGATGCAAGGAATGCTTCCGCTATGGGGAATAGATGGAAGGTTCTCCCGTTGAAGCTGAGGGGAGTTCCCAGCGCCTCTATGATCCTACCACGTATGGCTCTTGCTGCCGCCCCGGATATTTGCTGGGAAACGATTGACAGCAGCAAAGATTGGAATAGGGAACCGTTCCTTGGAGGATGCAGGCCGCAAAAGGTATGAGTGGTCTGGGAGAGAACGGGGTCGTCTTTAACAATTTGGTAGAAATGGCTTAGGTCAAAGTCCGTATTCAGGGCGAACGCTATTTCTTCAGTTACAGCCGCGTCATCTACGCTGTTCGGTGTGTCAGGAAGGGAAATGGAAAGCTCCGGAGCGTCTATGGTGCCGGTGGAGGCCACTTCTACAAGGAGGGGAGTTCCCGCACCATTAAATACCCTCAGGTACTTCCCATCCGAGTATGATTCTGCACTGAACCGTTCCTCATGGTAGGTCCGGTGTCCCGCGGTTAGGCGGAGATCGAAAGGTGGAACGGGCTTTATGATTAGCTGAGTCACGGTTGTCCTACGATTTGATGAGCATGCCTGGCTGACAGTGCCTGCAGTAGCTGGTGATTTGCTGGTTTGCCGTAAGCTGGCTGATCTTGTTCCCACAGCGTGGGCAGGGTTCTCCGCCTTTGTTGTGCACTTGGAGGAAGTCGCGAATCTTGTGATGAGTCTCTTCTTCCATCCGCTCCCTGAGGACCGCTACTGCATCCGACGTTACCTGCTTAACACTGTGGTGAAGCCTCATCAGTTCTTCATCCGACAGACTCTTGCGCCTGCGAAATGGCGATATGCTGGCTGAGAATAGAATCTCATCGCTGTAGGCGTTCCCTATTCCAGAGATGAAGCTGCCCCTGGTGAGCACTCCTTTGATCTCACCGTAGTAAGGACGCAGCCTAGTCTTGAACTCAGGGAAGCTGATGTTGTCGTCCAGCACGTCCGGCCCCTGCTCATTCAACCGCGGCACCTGGGCCAACTGGTCTGGTTCAACGTAGTAGACCAGCCCCATCTGCCTGTCGTCTATATACCGCATCTCCAACTCTTGGTCTACTCCAATGACGAGGCAAGTTCGCTTGAACACCCTGACTTGTGGAGAGCATAGCTGGAAGGCGCCGGTAAGCATAGGATTGATCACCAGCATCCGGTTGGGGCTGAGGTCAAGCAAGAGGAACTTGCCCTTACGGGCTATCTGCTCAACCGTCCGTCCGGTGACGTCTTCAGGGAAGTTGGGAGCGGCTAGGGATCTGAGAACCGTTGGCTTGAGCACTTTGACATAGCTAACATTGCGACCAGCTACGCGACGGATCAGCACTTCTTTAATGACTTCCAGGTCAGGCGCTTCAGGCATCTTGGCACGTGGCTTTAAGTTTGACTGGATTCTACTATAAATCAAAGGCTCAAGGCCCGCTCACGTCAAGATATCTGCCGGAATTGCTCGATCGTTGGATTGCAGATAGTGCGGAGAAGGGGAAGTCTACTCCAGGAAGTCGCGCAGCTTTTTGGAACGGGTAGGGTGCCGCAGTTTGCGCAACGCCTTTGCCTCTATCTGGCGTATCCGTTCCCTTGTTACGCCAAACTCCCGGCCGACCTCTTCCAGGGTGCGGCTGCGCCCGTCCTCCAAGCCAAACCTGAGTTGTAATACGCGCTTCTCACGTTCGTTAAGGCTGTCCAGCACCTCGTCTATCTGCTCTTTGAGGAGTTGGTAGCTGGCGGCATCCGCTGGAGCCAGGGCGGTGCGGTCTTCTATGAAGTCGCCAAGATGAGAGTCTTCCTCCTCGCCGATCGGTGTTTCCAGGGAAACGGGCTCCTGAGAAATCTTGAGGATTTCCCTGACTTTTTCCGATGGTATATCCATGTCCCAGCTAATCTCATCACTAGTGGGTTCCCGTCCATACTCTTGCACCAGCCTTCGGCTTACGCGCAACAGTTTGTTGATGGTCTCCACCATGTGGACGGGGATACGGATGGTCCTGGCCTGGTCGGCTATGGCGCGGGTAATGGCCTGCCTTATCCACCAAGTGGCGTAGGTGGAGAATTTGTAGCCCTTGCGGTAATCGAACTTCTCCACCGCCCTGATCAGGCCTATGTTTCCTTCCTGGATGAGGTCAAGCAGAGACATGCCCCTGCCGATATATTTCTTGGCTACGCTAACCACCAAGCGAAGGTTGGCCTCCGTAAGGTGCCGCTGGGCTGTCTTGCCCTCTCGCTTGACTTTGTTCAAGTACATGCGGAAGAGGAACTCGTATGGGCCCAACTGGCTCCACATGGCGCCTTCTTCCACAATTTCCGCAAGTTCCTCCAGAGTTACGCCTTCACCAATGATCTCAATAGCGTCTTGTGGTAGAAGACGGCTGTTCAACGAGAGCTTGATCACGCCCTCTTCTATATCTTCTAGGGTCTTGCCCGCGTGGTCTGCTACTTCCTGCATCTTCTCGTGGTCGATGGGAGAGTCCACGGCGGCGCGAAAGTCCTGATTGGATGCAACCTCTTTGAGCGGCAGAGGATAGGGTAGGTTGTGTTTCCAGGAGAGGGCCTTCTCTATATAGGCAAGGCGGCCGCTTTCCCTGAGCAGATGATAGATGATCTCCTGGGCCTGGGGAGGGGCTCCGTTAGGTGAAGCAAGCTCCTGTTCCAACCGTTCAATGTATACTCCGCTCTCCATGGCCCTGGCCAGCCAGCGTTCGTCTTTGGCGGTCAACAGGGATACACGCCCTATCTCGCGCAGGTACATGCGCACGGGGTCGTCGATCATGTCCGTGGTATCTATGCCTTCAGTGGCAGCGGCAGTGGCTGCGGCAAGGATGGCTGCCTCGTCCGGCTCTTCAGAGCGAGTTTCGCCTTCAGATGAGCCTTCGGGCCAGTCCTCTTCCTCGGCGTCTGCCTCAACGATTTGGGATTCGCGAGGAGTGACGGTGATCTCCTCAGAATCATCGCTATTTTGGAAGGAGATGGGTATCAACCCCCTGAGGTCGTCGCTGTGTATGGGGCGTATTCTATCTGCAGATATCTCGTCTTCCACGTTGTCGTCCGGTCTTCTTAACATACTCTCCTTTGCTAAGGGACGCGATGCGGGTATTTCTGTTGGAATAGGTTCTTCAATTGTTCGTTCGTTTCAACCACTCGTTGCTCAATGTCTTCGGAGGAACCGGCTTCGCTCAAGACAAGCTTCTCCTCCTCTTTGAGGGATTTAAGGCGCCTGATTTCAAGGTGGTAACGGCAGTCCTTGACGGCTTGCTCTCTCTGACGTAAATCCAAAGGAGGGACTGGCAGTGATAGAAGATGGTCTATGCGCCGTTGGAGATAGTCGTCATGCGTTTGCCGCAATTCATCTATTGTAGAGCATTTCAGCCAGGAGGAAAAGAGGATGCGGTCTTCCCAACCTACGACCACTTGGGGGTCCATGTCCGCTAGGTGCTCCCGCAAGTCCGGCCACTGCAGAATGAATCCCAGGAAGTGCTCTTGCAGAACATCTTTGTTTGCGCTTTCAAACGGCGACTCTGAGGCTCTAGGGCGTTGTTGCGGATTGGAGCGTCTTGAGGAGGATGCGCTCAGCTTCCCAAAGCTGGCTTCCAAGGTAGCCACCTGTACACCCAACACCTCTGCCAAACGCTTTAGATACCCCTCACGTTCAAATGGGTTCCCTATGGAGGCAATGACCTGGTACAGAGCTTCAGCGGCGCGTGCTTTTCCTTCGCTGGTTGAAATGTCCCAATGATCCCTTGCCGAATCTATGAGGTAGTCGACCAGGGGCTTTGCTTCGGCCAGAGAGGCTTGCCAGTCTTCAGGGTTGCTGCGTATGAGTTGATCCGGGTCCTGGCCTGGAGGAAGGATGGCGACTCTAACAAGGAACGGGTCTGTGGCCCGTTCGTAGATAGCGATGCTTCTTCGCCTCCCTATCAGCCGCTGCTCGAAAATGTGCCAGGATTCTACCAGGTCTCTGAAAGTTGCCTCTTGTCCGGCAGTGTCAGGGTCCAGAGCTAGCACGAACCTCTGGCCGGTGTTTCGAAGCAGGGTAACCTGCTGCTCGGTAAGAGCCGTTCCCATGGAGGCCACTACGTTGTTGAATCCGTGTTGGTGAGCGGCAATGACATCCATGTAGCCTTCTACAATGACACCTTCTCCGGTCTGCTTGATAGCGTCTCTGGCCTTGTGCATAGCGTAGAGTATGTGACCTTTGTCGAAGAGCTCTGTGCGCGGTGAGTTGAGATATTTCGGGTCTGAGCCGTCTAAGGAGCGACCGCCAAAGCCTGCTAGGACTCCGTTGCCATCCCTGATGGGGAACATGAGACGCCCGTTGAAGAGGTCGCGCGGTTCACTGTCGTCGCGTTGGCTGGCCAGCCCGGCTTTCACGATATGGCTTTCGGAGTACCCCAGCGACTTCAAGTGTTGGAGCAGGGCGCTGCCCCCGGCCGGGCTGAGCCCTATTTCAAACTGGGCAATAGCGTCGGCATCCACCCCACGCTGCTGTAAGTAGGTCCTTGCCGCTATCCCTTGAGGTGCAAGGAGCAGCTCTTGAAAGTGAGTTGAGGCGGCTTCATTGATGCGTTGCTGGCTTTCATTCCGCCGGCGCGGCTTTGGTTGGAAGTCGCTTATCCCGGCTCTGTTCGCCAGCAGCTTGAGCGTATCTTTGAAGTCCAGATTTTCGGCGCGCATTGTGAAGGAGATGACGTCTCCTCCCGTGGCACACGCCCCAAAGCATCGCCAGGACTGCCTCTCTGGGAAGACCACAAAAGATGGGGTTCGTTCCGAGTGGAAGGGACATGCTGCTTTGTAGCTACGCCCCGTTCTCTTAAGGGAGGGCACATAACTGCTGACCACGTCTATGATGTCAAGGCGCTGTTTTATTTCGTCAGATATCGCCATCTCAAAGCATCCTTGCAAATACCTTGCCCGAGATGCCGGGGCGTAGCGCTTCAGCAGTGACCAAAGCGTACCAATCCGTCATACCGGATACGTAGTCCACGGTCATCTGCTGAGGGTGATCGTCGCGCTTCCAGTACTCCTCAGGTATGCGGTCCGGGTTGTCTAGGAAGTAGTTGTAGAGAAAGGCGAGCACTTCACGGGACTTGTTGGACTCTTCTCCGTTGCTTACCGGAAGGTATACGTTTTCAAACATGAAATCTCTGAGAGAATTGACGGCTTCTCCAATTCTGGGGCTCATGGCTATGGTAGGGGGCTCTTTGGAGTCCCCGTAGCTTCCCGTAGCTTCCCAGGAAGCCTCAACCACGTCTGTTACCATAGTATCAATCCGCTGAGAGTTTCTGTCACCAAGCAGTTGTCTGGCTGATGCCGGCAGGTCGCTCTCTTTGAGGGCGCCGGCGCGTATGGCGTCGCCTATATCGTGATTGAGATAGGCTATGGCGTCGGAAAGGCGGACAACCTGTCCTTCCAGAGAGAGGCCCCGAACTAGCTCCTTATTAAAGATATCGCTCCGTGGCTTTGAGTGATTGGCAATGCCATGGCGTACTTCCCAGGTGAGGTTGAGGCCCTGGCCGTCTTTTTCCAGTACCTCCACTATGCGCAGGCTTTGCTGGCTGTGCCTGAATCCTGGGGGAGTCAGCTCTGCAAGCACCTCCTCCCCAACGTGGCCAAAGGGAGTATGGCCCAGATCATGGCCTAGGGAGATTGCCTCTGTCAGGTCTTCGTTCAGATTGAGCGCTCTGGCTATGGTCCGTGCTATTTGGGAGACTTCCAGGGTATGTGTTAGGCGGGTCATGTAATGATCGCCGAGGGGAGAGATGAAGACCTGCGTCTTGTGCTTCAGGCGCCGGAACGCCTTGGTATGGATAATTCTATCGCGGTCGCGCTGGAAGTCGGTACGCAGAGGGGAAGGTCCTTCCCAAGAATCTCTGCCTTGGGAGCATCTTGCCCTGGAAGCATGGGGGGAGAGCAACTCTTCCCTTGCTTCCAATCTCAGACGTACGCTGTGGTTTGTGGCTTGAGATGTCATTTAAGAAATATAGCATGCTGCATTCTTGGAGTGAAAAGCGTGACCAAAGCGGATTTGATGCAACTGAGCAGTGCTGTTAAAGTAATACTAGAAGTTAAGATGGTATAATCTACACCCACAGCAAGTTTCGTTTCCTAGAGACGATATCTATACTTCATATTAGCGGTTTAGGAGGCAAACCGTGTCAAGTCCCAAGAAATGGGTCTACCTCTTCCGTGAAGGTAGCGGAGAGATGAGAGACCTTCTGGGAGGAAAGGGCGCAGGTCTATCTGAAATGACTAGGGCCCAACTCCCGGTACCGCCAGGCTTCACCATTACTACAGAGGCCTGCAATGCCTATTACGGTCTGGAGAAGAGCTTTCCTTCTGGAATGTGGGAACAGACCCTGCAGGGCATGCGCGATATAGAGGCAAGCACGGGGAAGACCTTTGGCGACTGCGAGAACCCACTCCTGGTATCAGTGCGTTCCGGTAGCGCGATGTCCATGCCAGGCATGATGGACACGGTTCTCAACCTGGGATTGAACGATGAGACGATGAAGGGGTTGTCCAAGGCCGGCGGCGGCGAACGGTTTGCCTACGATTCATATCGCCGCTTCATTCAGCAATTCTGCAAGGTTGTGCTGGGTATGCATAGCGAGGCTTTTGAGGGCATACTGAATTCGCAAAAGGAAGCCTCCGGCGTAACCAATGATTCTCAGATGACCGCTGAGGATCTGAAAGAGGTATTGGCCAAATTCCAAGAGTTGGTGATCGGAGAAACGGGTTCTGGCTTCCCCCAGGACCCATACCAGCAGTTGGAACTGTCCATAAAGGCGGTGTTTTCAAGCTGGAACGGACGTCGCGCTGTGGATTACCGGAACTTCTATGGCATTTCTCACGACTTGGGCACCGCGGTGAGCGTAGTCGCCATGGTCTTCGGCAATATGGACGAGCGGAGCGGCACGGGCGTGGTGTTCACCCGCAATCCTTCTACTGGAAGCAGAGAACTGTACGGGGAGTACCTGGCCAAGGCCCAGGGTGAAGACGTTGTGGCCGGTATCCGTACGCCGCAAAGGATAGATCACCTAGCGGAGGCAATGCCGGATCTGTACAAGCAATTGGAGGAGATTGCGCAGCGCTTGGAGGAGCATTACAAAGACGCACAGGACATTGAGTTTACCGTGGAGCGGGGCACTCTCTACATGTTGCAGACCCGGTCTGCCAAGAGAACGGCGCGGGCCGCGGTGAAGATGGCTGTGGATATGGTGGACGAAGCACTGATCACCAGAGACGAGGCCTTGATGCGCGTTGAGCCGGGGCAGATAAACCAGTTGCTGTTGCCCGGCTTTGACGAAGAGGCTAAAGACCAGGCCATAGCCCGCGGGGATATGCTTGCCACAGGTCTCAACGCCTCTCCGGGTGCAGCCAGCGGTAAGGCAGTGTTCAACCCCGATCGTGCCGCGCAGTTTGGAGCCCAGGGAGAAGACGTAATCCTGGTCAGGACGGAAACCAATCCCGACGATGTTCAGGGCATGCTGCTGGCTAAAGGTGTGCTGACAGCACGCGGCGGAGCCACCAGCCACGCTGCCGTAGTAGCCAGAGGACTGGGCAAACCCTGTGTAGCCGGTTGTGATGCGCTGGTGGTGGATTACGATTCCAATAGCTGCGTTATCAACGGCAGAATAATTGAGGAGCTGACGGACATCAGCATAGACGGGACTACGGGTGAGGTGTTCATAGGCAGTCTAGCCACAAGGGAAGCCTATTTCGCTGACGAAACAGACTTGAATACTTTGCTGCAATGGGCTGATGAAGTGCGGAGATTGGGGGTGTGGACAAATGCGGATACACCGGAGGACGCTCAGCGTGCTTTGGACTTTGGCGCTCAGGGGATAGGCCTCTGCCGCACGGAGCACATGTTCTTTGCAGAGGAACGGCTTCCTGTGGTAAGGCAGATGATTATAGCGGCTCCGGGCGCCGCTGAATTTGACGATTGGATGCGTGATATTCAGGAGAGGATAGACAAGTCTCCCAGCAGCCACAGAGAAGAGCTTATGAGACAGCAGGAGAAGCAGCGCGCTACTTTGGGCGTTTCGCTGGATGCCAAGCGTTATTACGATGCGCTTGATAAGCTCTGGGAGTTCCAGACCAAAGACTTCAAGGCCATCATGAAGGTTATGACAGGGAAGCCTGTGATCATCCGCCTCCTGGATCCGCCGCTGCACGAGTTCCTTCCACCATATGAAGACCTCCTGCGTGAGGTTATTGAGCTGCGTATGAGGGTGTCTGAAGCGGATGAATTGAAATCAAGGGAGGACATGCTTGGCGTAGTGGCAAGCCTGCGTGAGGCCAACCCAATGATGGGTCTCAGGGGGTGCCGCCTTGGCATTATGTACGGCGCCATCAACGAGATGCAGGTAAGGGCCATCTTCACGGCGGCTTGTGAGCTTGTCAATGAGGGGTTCGATCCACAGCCTGAGATCATGGTTCCTCTAATTGGCCACGCTAACGAGCTGGAGTTGGTGAAGAAGCTGTTGGTAAGAGTGGCTAGACTGGTGCAGGAAGAGCAAGGAGCTTATGTGCCATATAAGATTGGCACTATGATTGAGTTGCCCAGGGCTGTACTGACCGCCGACGAAATTGCCAAGCATGCCGAGTTCTTCAGTATTGGCACCAACGACCTAACCCAGACGACCTTTGGCATCAGTCGTGACGATGAACAGAAGTTCCTTCCCAAGTACATGGAGCGCGGAATCTTCCCGGAGAACCCGTTCCAAGTGCTCGATAGGGCCGGCGTAGGCGCATTGGTGAAGATGGCCGTGGAGAAGGGCAGATCGATCAACCCTACTATGGAGGTTGGGATTTGCGGTGAGCATGGCGGCGACCCTTCCAGCATAGAGTTCTGCCATCAAGTTGGGTTGGACTACGTTAGCGCTTCTCCGTTTCGCGTGCCTGTGGCTCGCCTTGCTGCGGCACAGGCCGCCCTTTCCGCACTAGATGTGGAGCCTGTCCTGGTTTCAACCGAAGCCGATGGGTGATCTGTAGTAGCTTAGATACGCTCTGTTATCTGTGCTCGTTCTGCCGTTACCGCTTTTGCCGCCTCAACGGGGTCTGAGTACTCCAAACCTCGTTCCAGTACCCAGCTGCGGACTGTATCCAGAGCGAACATCTGCTTGAGCTCTGCCAAGGCTTTATCTGCATTGAAGTCGTTGCAGGAAAAGACGTCTATATTCACGTAGCCGCGCTTGGGGAAGGTGTGGACGCTTATGTGGCTTTCCGCAATGAGCACAAACCCTGAAACGCCTACATCCATAGGATTCTTGCCTTCGTATGAATATACGTGGGGAGGCGCTATTTTAGTCATGCCTATGGCATCAGGATAATGGTCCAAGAAATTGTATATAGCATCAACGTCTTCCAATATGGGTGCGCTGGCCCCAAAGCCATCAATTACTAGATGCATTTACTGCTCCAAACAGAGATAACTTGGCAAAAAGCTTTGCTTAGCATATCATTTGTCCTAAAATTCACACAAGGCACAACTCCTGGGGTGTCCCAACTGCTGTTCACATGGAGGGGGACTCCTTTGCATGCTTAGGACTAATTGAATATGGCCAGACAACCAATGATTGAAGTAGACCACCTATCGAAGTATTTTGGAGACTTCCCCGCTGTTAGCGACGTGACGTTCTCAGTCAATAGGGGCGAAATACTGGGCTTTCTTGGCCCCAACGGGGCCGGCAAAAGCACAACTATGCGCATCATCACAGGGTATATGCCGCCTACCAGCGGCACAGCTCGCATTGCGGGGTTCGACGTCGTAAGCGATTCCTTGAAGGCCAGACAGCAGATTGGCTATCTACCGGAAAACGTACCGCTGTACACGGAAATGACCGTGCGGGACTATCTGAGCTTCATGGGCACAATCCGGGGCATGGAAAGCAAACGTATACGGCAGCGTATAGATGACGTGGTGCAGATATGCCGCTTGGAGGACTACCGGGATACCATCATTGGCAAGCTGTCCAAGGGTTTCCGCCAGCGTACCGGCATTGCCCAAGCTGTGTTGCACGAGCCGGACGTCCTCATCATGGATGAACCGACTATTGGCATAGACCCCATACAGATAGTTGAGACGCGCCAGTTGATAAAGGACCTAGGCGGTGAGCACACCCTGATCCTATCCACACACATTCTCCCCGAAGTTAGCATGATATGTGAAAGGGTGGTCATCATTCACGAAGGGGAGATAGTGGCTGAGGATACGCCGCAAAATCTGGCCGATCGGCTGGAGGGCACGGAACGCCTCACTCTGGAGGTGAAGGGCCCCAGCAGCGAGGTGACCAAGGCGATACGCAGCGTGAAGGGAGTGCAGGACGTTAGGTTCAGCGAAGGAGACGGGGGAAGTGTGGTGTACAACCTGATATGCAGGCGAGGCGACGAGATGCGCATTGAGCTTGCGAAGACACTGGTGGAGCAGGGTTGGGGATTGCTCCGCATGGAAGCCGTGACGTTGAGCCTGGAAGAGATCTTCCTCCGACTCACCACCGTTGAGGAGGAGTCCTAGCTATGCGTACAACACTAGCCATTACTGTTAAAGAGTTGGCGGTCTATTTCAAGTCGCCAATGGCATACATAGTAGCGGGGGTCTTCCTTGCACTGACCGGAGTTTTCTTCATCGATAGCATCGACCAGACCTTTGCGGTGGCGGAGGTCCGTGGGTTGTTGCTGAGGAGCAGCTTCTTCCTACTGCCCCTGATCCCACCTCTCTTGACAATGCGCTTGCTGTCTGAGGAGCAGAAGTTGGGCACACTGGAGTTGCTTTTGACCTCACCAGTGCGCGACTACGAGGTGGTCCTTGGCAAGTTCATATCCAGCTTTGTAATTTTGAGCGGCACAGTCTTGCTTACGCTCTTCTACATGGTCATTCTTGTGCTGTATGCAAATCCAGACCTAGGCCCAATTTTCAGCGGCTATCTGGGTTTCATCCTTTACGGCGGCGCCACGCTTGCCATAGGTCTTCTGGCCTCTTCTCTCACCGGGAACCAGCTCGTCGCTGCTGCCGTGGGCTTTGGAGTGATCCTGCTTTTTAACGTCATCGATCAGATTACGACCATAGTGGGGGGCACCGTGGCCACCGTGCTAGAAGCGATTTCTCTGACCAGCCATTTCGACGCTTTTGCCCGTGGCGTGGTTGATACAAGCGACATCATATATTACCTGATGGTGACGGCAGTGTTTCTCTTCCTCACCATCAGATCACTAGAATCAAGGAGATGGCGTTAGAATGTCTACTCCCGCTAGGGACACCTCTACCGATCAACAAGAAAGCCAAACTCTAGCCTCGCTCATGCGCCGCATCCCATTTAGGGGAGCGGTGAGCCTGGTCATAGCCTTGGCCGGTGTGGTTATCTTCTTCATTGGTCTTGTCCTTCTGGTCTTCATACCTGAGTTGCGCGGGCCTTCCATAGTGGTCATTGTGCTCAGCGGCATCTTTCTAATTGTTTCCCTGATGCTCTCTCTCAATACCGTAGTGCAGGGTGTTACGGGACGCAGAGGCAGGTATGGTTTGAACACCGCGATTATGGTGGCGGCGTTCTTGACGCTGGGAGTCTTGATCTACGTTTTGGGGGTCAATACGGCCTTCAGGTGGGATCTCACTGCGACACGCCAGTTCAGCCTTGCGCCTCATACCTTGAATATTTTGGATAACCTTGACGAGCCGGTTGAGGCCATTGCCTTCTTTGTGCCGGACGACCCCAGGCAGGAGCCGTTCCGGATCCCGGTGGAAAACCTGCTCAACGAGTTCCGCCACCGCTCAGGAGGCCAGTTTGACTACCGTTTCTCCGACCCGGACCGCGAACCCGCGCTGGCCAACCGATACAGAGTTACCGAGTATCCCACCGTAGTTTTTGAGGGTCTGGATGGAGGGCTGCAGTACAGGCTCACGGCGCCTCTGTTCGAGGAACGGGATATATCGTCGGCGCTGCTCATTGTGACCGGCGTGGAGCGGAAACAGATATTCTACCTCACCGGCCATGGTGAGCTTGACCTGAGTAACGATGAAGCCGATAGCCGTGAAGGATTCGGATTCGCCAGGACTGGCATGAACAACGACAACTACAGCGTTTTCCCTCTTTCGCTCGTGCAGAACCCGCAAATTCCTGAATCGGCGGCTGCCATCATCATTGCCGGGCCGACAAGGGATTTGAACCAGACAGAGTTCGATCTGCTTTCGGAGTACCTGCGCCTGGGCGGCCGGTTGCTCCTTCTACTGGAACCAGACCCTCCACAGACCTTCAAGGACTTGCTTGCACCCTGGGCCATAGAAGTAGAGGAAGGGACTATAGTTGATCTGGGAAGTTCTCTGGCAGGGCAGCCTCAGACACCGCTCATACAGCGTACGCAATACAATGACCAGCCGCCTGTGGATGCCATAACAGCGCTGGTGGAACAGAGCTACTTTGCAGGCGCCACGTCAATTATTCCCAGTCTACCCCCAGAGGAGATGCCTGCCACCATTGCGCCATATCCCGTTGCCGCTACCACCTTCCTGAGCTGTTTAACTTTGGATGAAGAGGTCAACAACTGCCCCGACGGCGACTTTGACACCAGGTTTCCTGCCTTTGCCATGGAGGGCATTGCTCCATTGAACTTGAATCCCGACCCGAATGCGGCACGGCAAACCAAGGCGGTTATATTCGGGGACAAGGACTTTGCAACCAATTTCCACATCAACAGCGTGGGCAACCGGGACCTGCTGCTCAACTCGGTGAACTGGCTCACGGAAGACTATACTCTGGCCTCTGTACGGTCGAAGCCCATAGCCTCAAGACGTCTCATTGTCACCGGCCGCGAGATGCAGCTGATACGCGGCCTGAGCTGGATTGTTCTGCCATCTTTGATGGCGCTGCTAGCTGGCGTGGCATGGTGGCGAAGGCGGTAGGATGAACTATCGAGTATCGTTCATCCTTGTGGTCCTGGTGGCTATCGTGGGTGGATACGTGGTGCTCTTTCAGCTTACAGACCATCCACCGTCCGAACCACAGAATCCCTGGGTCTACGACATTACATTCGGCGACATAGTCGGAGTAAAGGTGACGCATAGAGACGACACGCAGACATTCGTCAGATCGGAAACAGGCTGGGTGTTTGCGGACAGCGGTGAGCCTGTGGACAACGACAGATGGGGCGGTGTGCCCCTCTTACTTACGGGCCCAAGGTCGTCAAGAGTTCTGGAGGAGGTAGTGCAGAATCCGGCGAGCTTTGGCCTTGATCCTCCGCTAACTCACATAGTGGTGACTCTGAGGTCGGACCGGGAGATAGATCTGTTCATAGGCGACAAAACGCCGGACGTCGGTTCCAGCTATGCAATGGTAGGTGGTTCCCCAACCTTGTTCACCGTTCCTTCCGACTGGACTGATGTACTGACCAGGTTGGTAACCGAACCACCTCACTTAAGCCAGTCGGAAGAAGCAGCGTAGCGGTTCCTCACCACCGTTGGCCCTCGTACACTGGAGTCACTACTTAACTTGCAACAGGGCTTCCAAGTCTGCGCATGACTTGCGAATGCCTTCAGTGTAGAGAGGAGAGATGATGCAGAGCTACCTTAGTCACCTTGAATGCACCGCCTGTCCTGAAACTTACCCGGCGGATGAACCTCACAGAACTTGTCTCCCCTGCGGCAAAGTGCTTTACGCACGCTATGACATAGACGGCGCCCGCAAGGCCATGGACCGCGATGCACTCTCGTCACGGCCAAACAATATGTGGCGTTTCTACGAGATGATGCCGGTGCGTGATCCCGGCAACGTCATCACCCTTGGCGAGGGGATGACTCCTCTGCTGCCTGCGCCCAACCTGGGCGGGCAGTTGGGCTGCGGCAATCTGTACATCAAGGACGAGGGAGTTAACCCCACAGGCTCGTTCAAGGCCAGAGGCCTGTCCGCCGCGGTTTCCCGCGCCAAAGAGCTAGGTTTGACTCGGATAACCATGCCCTCAGCGGGAAATGCGGCAGGCGCGATGGCCGCTTACTGCGCTCAAGGGGGCATGGAGGCGCACGTCTTCATGCCCAAGGATGCACCGGTTGCTAATCAGCAGGAGTGCTTGGCCTTTGGCGCCAGGCTTACCCTTGTCGACGGTTTGATCAGTGACGCGGGCCGCATATCAAGAGAGACAGCTGCTGAAATGGGGCTCTTTGATGTGTCGACTCTTCAGGAGCCGTACCGGGCTGAAGGCAAGAAGACCATGGGCTATGAGCTGGTTGAACAGCTTGGATGGCGCACGCCGGACGTGATTGTCTATCCCACCGGAGGCGGCACGGGAATTGTTGGCATCTGGAAGGCGTTCCATGAGATGGTGGCCTTAGGCTGGCTGGACCAAGTGACCACCCGAATGATAGCGGTGCAGGCGGAGGGCTGTGCCCCCATCGTCCGCGCCTTCCACAACGGAGCCGACCACGCGGAGCCATGGCTAGGAGCCACCACCGTGGCAGCCGGTATGCGCGTACCTTCGGCCATTGGCGACTACCTGATACTGCAATCGCTGAGGGAGAGCGGCGGGACGGCCTTGACCGTTACGGATGAAGAGATGATGGAGTCGGTGAACCAGATGGCTCGCACTGAGGGAGTCTACCCCGCCCCGGAGGGGGCGGCCACCCTGGCCGGGTTGAAGAAGCTTCTGGTAAAAGGCGAAGTGGACCCGTCCGGGAACATAGTTCTAATGAACACGGGTTCTGCATACAAGTACTTGGATGTGCTGCCCGGCTCATAGGTTGAGCTGGCTCATTCGCGGGAGTGCTACAATTGATGACCTATGAGTAGATTGTTTACGGAGAGGCTTTCCGAAGGGCCTATCCTTGCCGATGGCGCCATGGGTACGGAACTGATCAGACGGGCCAACGTTGCTGCGGATACCTGCCTGGAAAGGTTGAACCTCACCGCTCCTGAGCTGGTAAGGCAGGTCCACTTGGACTATTTGAAGGCGGGGGCGGAACTGATAGAGACCAACACTTACGGCGCCAACCGGATCAGACTGGAGTCGTACGGACAGGCTGATTCAGTAACAGAGATCAACAGCAAGGCAGTGCAGATAGCCAGGGAAGCGGAGCGTCTGACCGGGCAACAGGTTTGGATAGCTGGCGCGGTGGGGCCGCTGGGGAAGGGGGTCGAGCCGCTGGGCCCCATTACGGAAGATGATGCCAGAGAGGTCTTTACGGAACAGATCAAAGCCCTAGCGGATGCAGGAGTAGACGCGCTGCTTCTGGAAACGTTTAACTCACTGGCTGAAATTCAGATGGCGGTTGCCGTCTGCGGAGAGGTCACGGACCTCCCGATTATTGCGCAACTCACGTTTACCGAGGAAGGACGGACACTGGCAGGCGACTCGCCGGAAGAGGTGGCCAATGCCCTGGCAGAGTACAACCTCACCGCGATAGGGGCTAACTGCAGTGTTGGCTCACAGCCGATGCTTGACGTGGTGGAAGCCATGGCTCCCGCAACCTATACATGCCTTTCCGCTTTACCCAATGCAGGCTTTCCTACACACGTGGACGGACGCTTGTTGTATCTGTCGTCTCCTGCGTACATGGCCGACTATGCGGGACAGATGCTCGATGCAGGCGCTTCGATAATTGGAGGTTGCTGCGGTACTACGCCTGCACACATCGCAGCTATTAGACGTGTGATGGGAGAACGGCGTGTCCAGACACGGAAAACCGTCGCCGAGGCTGAAGTAAGGGTTGTCGAGAGTAGGAGGGAATACGCGCCTGCTCCACCGCCTCCTACTGAGCTTTCCCAGAAACTGGGTAAGCAGTTCGTGGTCACGGTGGAGGTGCACCCACCGCGCGGCTTCGACGTGAGCACTACACTGACCAGTCTGCGGAACCTTCTGGGCATGGTCAACGTGGACGCTTTCAACTGTACGGATATACCTCTGGCCCAGGGCCGCATGAGCGCCCTAGCAATGAGCAGCCTGGTGCAGACCCGTTTGGGCACCGAGGCTATCATGCACATTGCCACCAGGTACCGCAATCTGCTGGCCCTGCAGTCCGACTTGCTTGGCGCTCATGCACTGGGTGTGCGCAACATCTTTGTGTTCATGGGCGACCCTCCGCTCATGGGCGACTATCCTCATGCAGTGAGCTTCTCGGACATCACTTCGTCGGGCCTTATTCGTTTGATGAGCCAAGCCAATGAAGGGTTGGACACCGCGGGTAGACCCATTGAGCAGTCCACTTCCTTCTTGGTGGGGTGTGCCTTAAACCTGGAAGCGGAGGACATGGCCAAAGAGCAGGCGAGCCTGGAACGGAAGATGGCCGCCGGGGCCGACTTCATACTGACGCAGGCCGTGTTCAGACCTGAGGCCGTTGAGAAGTGGCGGCAGAGGCTGGGAGGGTTCCCCAAACCTGTCATCCTGGGCGTGCTGCCCCTGCGCAACTACAGGCATGCCGAATTCCTGCACAATGAAGTGCCGGGTATGGTCATTCCGTCGGAGTGCCAGTTGCGGATGAAAGAGGCAGGGAGAGAAGGCGGCGAGATGGGAGTAGCTCTGGCCCAAGAGTTGCTCAAAGAGGTGAAGTCGAGCATAGCCGGCGCCTACTTTGTGCCTTCCTTTGGAAGATACGAAGTAGTGGCTCAAGTCCTAGACGGCCTGCCGGAGATAGTCGAAGCGCGGCCGTAGGACGCGGTCACTCAACAAGCCATCCGGGTTGCTCCAGGTATTGCTTTATGGCTTTTAGAAGCTGACCCGCGGGCACCCCGTCAACGGCGCGGTGGTCAAAGGTTAGGCTGAGGGCAACCATGGAGCGCTTGGTGATTTCGCCGTTGTGGACCACGGGCTTCTCTACAAGACGTCCGGTTCCCAGTATGGCCACTTGTGGCGGGTTGGTGATGGGTGTAAACGTATCCACGTCGTAGGCGCCCATGGAGGTTATGGTGAACGTGCCGTCCGCCATTTCACTGGGCGACAACCCGTCGCGCAGCGCCCTTAGCGCCAGTTCCCTGGTTTCCCGACTGATGTCTAGCAACGACTTTTGCTCGGCGAGCTTGATCACAGGCACCACTAGGCCGGACTCGACGCCTACGGCAAACCCTACGTTGACATGCTTGTGCAGCGTAATTGTTTCCCCGTTCACGGTGGCGTTCAACCGAGGGTTTTCGATGAGCGCTCTTGCGGATGCCTTTATCAACATTGCCAGGGCCATGGGACGTACTCCCTTGCTGCGCCACTTGGAGACCAGGCCCTGCCGCAGTTGCTCCGATTCCGTGGCGTCGGCGTCCGTGGTAATAGTGACCTGAGCCGAGGACTGAAGACTGCCGTGCAGCCTGTCTGCAATGGTTCTGCGCATACCTACGATGGGAACCTGCCGGATTTCAGGAGCGGTTTCCTCTATCAAGGCTCTGACGCCGGCTTCCTGCACCTTACCGCTCTCTCCGTCCGCTTCTACTTGGCCAAGGTCTACGCCGTAGGCCTCCGCCAGTCTACGGACGGCGGGGTTTGCGTGGAGTACGTGCGGCTGAGGGGCCGGCGAAGCTGGAGAGGAGGCCTCTTCGCCGATGGTTGCGAGCAGGTCGCCGGCTTTGGCGGAAGCGCCGTCAGGTACCGCGATACGGCCTACGACTCCGGAGGCGGGCGATTCGACTTCGGCGGTGACCTTGGCCGATTCTATCTCGGCGATGGGTTCGCCCTGGGACACAAGGTCGCCCTCTCGCTTCAGCCAGCGAATAACGCGTCCTTCTTCCTCGCCTACGCCCCAGTCTGGGAAAGTGAGATCGGTGGGCATACTTGTCGGGGGTTAGTAAGTATCGAACATGCGCTGAATTTCTTCGGGGTCGTTGGTCTTGGTCAGCGCCAGTTGCAGGAGGATCCTGGCCTTGTGCGGGCTGAGGTTGTCCGCCGCGACCCACCCCGCTTCACGATGGCGGCTGGTGCGGATGACGCGGCCGGAACCGGCCCTGGTGGAGGAGACGACTATTGAGCCTTGCCTGCCGGCTTCCAGAAGCGCTTCTTGCTGCACCTGGCCGCCCGCGCCGCCCGCGCCCATACCGGCGATCACTATACCGGGCGCTTTGGCGTCTATCAGGGCGCGCACCACAAGGTCGTCTGCGCCTTCATAAGCGTACACTATGTACACCTTGGGAAGGTCGCTAAGGCCGTCAACGTCGAATTCGGTTTGGTAGGTGTGCTTGCGCACGGGCTCTCTGTAGAACATCGGCTTGAGGTCGGAGTCCAGATATCCCAGGAACCCCATCTCGCGAGTGCCGAAGGTCTCTACCCGGTAGGCGTTTTGCTTGGTCACCTCGCGGGCGGCGTTGATCTCGTCGTTGAGCATGACGGTAACGCCCTTGCAACATGCTTCCTGGGAACCGGCCAAGATGATGGAGCCCAGGAGGTTGTTGTCGGAGTCCGTTCCCATAGCGGAGGGAGGCCGCATGGTGCCTGTAACCACCACCGGTCTCTCCGACTTGACGGTAAGATTGAGCCAGTAGGCGGTCTCCTCCATGGAGGAGGTGCCGTGGGTGACTACGATGCCTGAAATACCGGAGTCTTCCTGGAACAGGCCGTTGATCTTCTTGGTCAACTCCAGCCAGCGCGTGGGGCCAAGGCTGCCGCTGCCCGCCATCCATAGGTGTTCAGCTTTCACGTTGGCGAAGTCGTTGACCTCCGGTATGCGTTCCAGGTTCTGATGAACGTCCAATCGCTGTCCACCGACGCCGTATTCGAAGAAGGTGAGCCTTGGCGAGCCCCACGATGAGATTGTGCCGCCGGTACCTAGAACCCACACTAGTGGCAGTTGATTGCTTGTCATGTTGTCCCTCTCTGACTAGTACTCGTTGAATATCTGCTGGATTTG
>CAYVEN010000023.1:0-23176 GCA_964450505.1 uncultured Dehalococcoidia bacterium
AATCGTGGTCGCATCGGACGACGCCATCCAGGGGAATATCGAGAATCGCATAGCGTATCTGGGGGACGGCCACGCGCTGGAAGACGAACAGCAATTGTCCGTTCGCATCCTGCGCCACTACGCCTCATCAGTACACCACCGCAAATATTACGGCATAGACATCATCAGTTGCCGCGTGGATAAGTAGTGTTGCGGCAACGTGCGGCTAGAATCCAAGGCGGTGTTGCAATGGCCGACCGCTCCGCCGCGGCATGGAGTAGACGATCATAGAGAGGCATAGTGTATGGCCAACATCTGGGTGATATTCGGCTTTGCTGTGTACTTTGGCATGCTGATTGCCATTGCGGTCGTGGGTGCTCGCCGGATGCGGAACATGGCGGACTACGCGCTCGGCGGGCGGCGGTTGAGCAGCTTCACGGCGGCGCTGAGCACCGGGTCGTCGACTACCAGTGCGTGGACGATGCTGGCATTGCCGGCGCTGGCCTTCACGGGAGGACTCGTCGAGCTGTGGGTGCCGGTCTGCGCAGCCATCGGTGTCTGGCTGAGCTGGACGCTGCTGGCAAAGCGGTTGCGGCGATTTACCATAGCGGCGGACAACGCGGTGACCATTCCGGAGTTCATGGAACGGCGGTTTGGCGATACAACGGGAACGCTGCGGGCGATATCAGGGCTGATCACCATTCTGTTTGTGATTTTCTACGTGAGTTCCGGGCTTGTCGGCGGGTCAAAGCTGCTGGAGGAGATATTCGGGCTCAACCTAACCGCGGGCGTCATCTTGACGCTCGCTACGGTTGCTACATACACGTTGATCGGTGGATTCATGGCGGTCTCCAGGACGGATGTGTCGCAGGCTCTGTTAATGCTGGTGAGCCTGGCGGTGCTGGTGGTCACGATGCTCATCATTACGGCCAATCCGCTGTCGTACGCGGGCCCTGAGGCCATTGGGTTCTTCAACCCCTTCACTCTCACGGACGGGTCTCCCGTAACGCTGAGTTTCGTGCTATCGGCGTCAGGATGGGCCATCGGTGGGCTGGGAGCGCACAGGATATTGCAGCGGTTCATGGCCATTGAACGCGAGGACAAGATCCCTCAGGGGCGAAGCATTGCCGTCGTGTGGCTGGTGACCGTGTACATGTTGGCATTTGTCGTTGGTGTCGTCGCACGCCCCGCCCTGTTTGAAGCTGGCATGCTGGGAGAGGTCGCGGATTCGGAGCGGGTATATTTTGTGGTCTCTGAGGTCTTCTTCCACCCCGTGGTGTTGGGGGCGCTGCTCACGGCGGTCATCGCGGCGGTGATGAGCACGGCGGACTCGCAGCTTCTTCTGGCATCGGCGATTGCGACGGAGGACGTGCCGGTGCTCAAGCGAGTGGCCATGGGGCTGGAGGCGAACGCCCAGGTGTGGATGGGGCGAGGGATGCTGCTGGTAATAGGCGTTGTCTCGGCGATGCTCTCAGTCTGGTTCCCGGACTCCATATTCGACTTGGTCAGCTACGCCTGGGGCGGCATGGGGGCCGCGTTTGGGCCGGTGATGCTCTTTGGCTTGTACTGGCGCAGATTCAACGCCTGGGGTGCGGGAACGGCAGTTGTGATCGGGACTTTGGCGGCCACGCTGTGGCAGTTCCTCAGCGGTGGGCCGGGCGGCATGTGGGACATCCAGCCGGCAACACCCGCCTTCGTCATCTCAATGGCGTCGTCCATAGGGGCCACGCTGCTAACATCGCCTCCAGCGCAGCCGGTGGTGGAGCTGTTCGACAGGGTGAACGCGACGTAGAGTATCGGGGCGGTTAACGAATTGCCCGTACGCATTGTTCGGCTTGACACTCCTCTATCGACGCCATACCATCCCCTCCAGTACGAACATACAACCACTGCCCGTTCAGGTGCCCCCAGGGAGAATAGGGAAGGCGGTGAAAGTCCGCCGCGGTAGCGCCACTGTAAGCGGGATTTAGGGCCGTGGCCCACTGTCGGAAGTCCGATTGGGAAGGAATACGGCAAACTAATCACCCGCGAGTCAGGAGACCTGCCTGAACGGGAGGTGACTGCTCTCCGCAGTAGAGAGGGTCCCTCAGTCGTCGGGCGGAAGTCCCGAGCAGAGCGAAAACCAACACCTCCAGCGGAGAACCGCCGGAGGTGTTTTTTCTAGATATGAAACTCCATGACGTGATAGCACGCATCGGCCCGGCTGACCTCCGGGCTAAGCGTGCAGCAGAGCTCCGACAGAACCATCTAACCAAGCCGCCGGGCAGCCTGGGCCTGCTGGAAGACCTGTCTGTACAGCTGGCGGGGATTTTTCGGACCGAAAGCACTGCGCCGTGCGGGAAGACAATAGTTGTTGCCGCCGCCGACCACGGAGTAGTCTCGCAGGGGGTCACCGGTTATCCCCAAGAGGTCACTGCGCAGATGTTGCGAAATATTCTCACGGGCGGCGCGGCGATCAGCATCATGGCGCGAAAGGCCGGCGTCAATCTGATCGCCGTAGATGCCGGTGTGGCCACTCCGATACCGCATCATCCCGCCCTGAGAGTAGTGGGCGTTGGAAGGGGAACAGCCGACATCACCCAGGGTCCGGCCATGAACCGCCAGCAGGCCGCGGCATGTATCAGCGCGGGAGTCCGCATCGCACTGGAGGCCGCCGAGAACGGCGCCGACATCATTGGCGCCGGAGATATGGGGATCGGCAACTCCACAGTGTCGAGTGCCATAGTCGCGGCTCTGACTCACAGACCGCCAAGCGATACCACAGGGCGAGGAACGGGGCGAAACGACCGGGAGTTGGCGCACAAGACAGCCGTAGTTGAACGCGCCTTGGAGGTCAATCAACCCGACCCCGGCGACGGGTTGGACGTGCTCACAAAGGTTGGCGGATTTGAGATCGGAGTGCTGGCAGGCGTGGCGCTTGGAGGCGCGCTTGCCCGTAGGGTTGTGGTGTTAGACGGCTTCATTTCCGGTGCGGCGGCTCTCATCGCGCACAGTCTATGCCCAAGCGTCAGGGACTATGTGGTTGCCGCCCACCTTTCGGCCGAACCGGGGCATCGAATAGCGCTGTCTCACATGGGATTGCGGCCTCTCTTGGACCTGGGCATGAGGCTGGGTGAGGGCACAGGAGCGGTGCTGGCCATGGGTATCGTCGAAGCCGCCGCGGCGTGTCTCACCGAGATGGCGACATTTGCCGAGGCTGGCGTCTCCAACAGAGAATCGGGGGATGCGGAAGGGCGGCGGAGTTGAGGAGCGTACGGCTTGCCATAGGGTTCCTCACCATCATCCCGGTTGCACCGCACGACGTGACGCACATGGGGCCAGCGCGAGCCTACTTTCCTCTGGTGGGCCTCGCATTGGGGACTATGCTGGCAGCGCTCGATTTCGTGGCGAGGCAGGCCCTGCCATCGCCCGCAGTCGGCGCGATTCTGGTCGTGGCTTTGCTGGTGCTGACGCGGGCTATACACACCGAAGGGTTCATGGATGCCTGCGATGGGCTATTCGGAGGCTACAGCCGGTCGGAGCGGCTAAAGATCCTTCGGGACAGCCACGTGGGTGCGTTCGCCGTGGCCGGCGGGATCAGCCTGCTGTTATTGAAGTGGTCTCTCCTAACAGCCACCTCCAACGAGGGGCGCGCAGGCTTGCTGATCATGTTCCCATGCCTGTCGCGGCTTGGAATGCTGTTGACCATGCACGCCTTCACTTACGTCAGGGAGGAAGGAATCGGTACAGCCTTTCAGGCAGGAGCCAGCCGTTGGCAGGTCGTGTTTGGCCTTGCTACCGGCGCGGCGGCGGGAGGACTGCTCCTTGGAGCGGCTGGGTTAGTGCTTATGACTGTGGCTATCGGCGTATCCTTAGCCTTGGGCCAGTGGATTTCAGGGATGCTGGGAGGCATGACCGGCGATACCTACGGCGCCGTGAATGAGGTGACGGAAGTGACGGCGCTGCTGCTGGGTGTTGCCCTGATCAACTTGGTTCCCAAGTTGTACCAGGCGCCGCTGTGGTAAATGGCTACGGTAAAGACCAATGCCAACTGTTTGTGAGGAGATATAGATGGGCGGATGGTATCTCGTAAGACACGGCGAAACCGAGTGGAACCGGAGCGGGAGGATTCAGGGCCATACGGATGTGCCCCTCAATGAGCACGGCAGGCGGCAAATGATGATGCTAGGGAAGAGACTCGCCGGATGCAACTTCTCGGCTGTGTACGCCAGCGACCTTTCCCGCGCCACAGAAAGCGCAGAGACGATAGTTGAAGGCCGTAGGTCATCCATCGAGACGGACTCGGACCTGCGTGAGTTCTCCTACGGCGAGTGGGAAGGCCTGACTCTCAAAGAGATTGAGAGCCGTTATCCAAAAATCCTTGCCCAGCGCATGAGTTCTGGTCACAACGCCTTTGCCGCTCCGGGCGGCGAGGACTCGGCTCAAGTGCTTGACCGTGTACGCCGATTCTATGCCGGCATCGTGAAACGGCATAACGACTCCGTGGACATCCTGATTGTGGCCCATGGTGGATCGCTCCGGGCTCTTCTCGTCTGCCTGCTTGGCTTGACCGATGACTATTTCTGGAGGTTTCAGATTGACTGTGGCAGCCTGTCCGTTATTGACAATCAACTCAACGGACGTGTTCTCAAACTTTGGAACGATACCGGTCACCTGATTCCAACGGCCTGAGGAGGCAGAACATGAGCAAGCGACTGACCTTGATTCTGGGAGGCGTTCGATCCGGAAAGAGCAGCTACGGTCAACGACTGGCCGCCAGCGGTGAGCGCGTCCTCTTCGTAGCCACTGCGGAGGCCGGAGACCGGGAGATGGAGGCCCGCATTGAGGCTCACCGCCAGGCTCGCCCGCCGGGTTGGGATACCCTAGAGGAACCTATAGACCCTGTCGCTGCACTGACGCCATTGCTGCACCGCTACGACACGGTACTGCTCGACTGCCTTACCATGTGGGTCAGCAATCTGCTGTTGAGAGGCCCAGAGACGGCATCGGCGCGGGGCGACATCCTCTCGGAAGCCCGAAGGCTGTTGGGTCTGTACCGCAACGGTGACGCCTCCTGGACTATCGTTAGCAACGAGGTAGGACTCGGCGTCGTGCCCTCAACCGAGCTGGGTCGTCTCTACTCCGAAGAGCTTGGGCGCGTGAACCAGCTCGTAGCAGCGGAGGCTGACGACGTCTACTTTATGGCTGCGGGACTGCCGCTGCGGATCAAGGCATCCGACTGCGTGCCCGGATGCGTCTCAGTCCAGTAATTGACACCAGTGAGTAGGAAGTATAGATTGCGGAAAAGAGCGAGTTACTGGCTAAGAGTGGCCGTATCCGTTTCAGCGAATGGAGGCAGTTTCGATGGCAGACGGATTGAGCGAATTCGTAAACGATTCCCAGGCAATGATCGGTCAAAGTGCGCCGGACGTGCCTCAAGGGGTTAAGTCCGCAGACTGGTCATCTATCCAGAACCTGTGCAGCGCTTTGGGCGATACCAACCCCCTCTACAACGACGCGGCAAAGGGCGTGGGTACGGTATACAACACTCTGATTGCGCCCCCTGGCTACATCCTCTCTATACGCACTCCCGACTCAGGGGCCGCTTATGAGAGAAAAGCGTACGGACTGCGCAGGTTCAGCACCAGGGCATCGGCGCAATGGAACGATGTGATCCGCTTGGGGCAACCACTGGTTAGCGATCTGAAGGTGACCGCGGTGCGAGATGACGGCAAGCTGAGCGGCAGAGACGCCGCCGAGGTGGACTCGACTGCAACTTACAGCACCGTCTATGGCGGCACTCTGGCCTCCGCCACTGGCACAGTGTCCCTGGTTCCCTACGAGCCCGGCGAAGCGTTTATAGAAGACAGGGATATTCATGTCTACTCCGACGAAGAGATCAAAAAGCTGGAAGACGATCTTGACGCCATACAGCCTCATAGAGGCAAAGTACCCCTCTACTGGAGCGAGGTAAGCGAAGGAGACGCGCTCCCTTCCCTGGTCAAGGGCCCCGTCTCCTATAACGAGATCTCATCATGGCGTCTTGCCGAAGCCAAGCCCAGCACCGCTCTTATCGGCGTCACAGCCCACGACTATGTGACGGCTAGGCCGGGTCGGATTACCACCAACCCCAGCACCTTGTGGCCCTACTTCGACGTGGAGCAGGCCTACGGAGACATCCTTGCCGTTAAAAGCCTTGGGTTCAAGATGCCGGTGACCAGGGGTCTGCTGCGCTTCGCCCTGGCAAGCCAGGTGCTGACCAGCTGGATGGGCGACTTGGGATTTCTAAGGAGCCTGTCCCTTGACCTGCCCAACCATTTCTTCTACGAGGACACTCTGTGGCTTGATGGCAAGGTCACAAAGAAGTTCAAGGAAAACGTTGGTACGGAAGAGTACAACGCCGTTGAGGTCAAGCTATCAGGCCGTAATCAGCTAGGAGACTCACTGGTTGATGGTAGCGCGGTGGTCTATCTTCCGGAACGCGGCTTTCTTGTGGGCCTACCCATTGGCAACCCTTGGTAATTGAGAACATAGCAATACCAAACGATACGGAAAAGGGAGAGATGCAATGACTACAACAGGTGAAACCTTCGAGGGCTTGGTAGATCAGTTCAGGCAGCTTTCAAAGGCCCAGATAGACGAAGAGGTGATGGGTGAAGGTTATCCTCTGGACATGCTGCTGTACCCCGGCACGACCCAGCCTTACGACACCTCAGGACCTCCTTACACCAGTCCGTTCTTCTTAACCGAAGAGGTGGTCAAGGCCTACGCCGCCAGCATTGGCGACAATAATCCCCTCTACACCGACCCTGAGTATGCCAAGCAGGGTCCCTACGGATGCCTGATAGCGCCAGGCACGGCAATGCTGCTCGCCAGAAACGCCATGTGGCACGGCGCCCGGCGGGTGGGAGGTTGGCCCATCGCCAACTTCCACTCAGGAACCGCCTGGGAGTTCTTCGACGTAGTGCGCGTGGGGACAGGATTCAAGGCATCGTCTACAGGCAAGGAGATCATCGAGAAGCCCGGGGCTCACGGCAACCTCTTCTTCTTCATCACGGATCTCTTTTACTGGGACATGCGCGGTGACCTCCTTGGGAAATGCTACGGCACCCTCATCATGGTGCCGCGTGAAGAGATGGGCACCGGCAGGGCAATGTCCGTGGAGCGCCTGGGTGAGCGTATGTTGTACGAAAGAGAGCCCGGCAAGTACAACGAAGAGAAGGTTGAAGAGATCATTGACATGGTGAAGAAGGGACGGCCCAGGGGCAAGGAGATCCGATACTGGGAGGACGTCAACGTGGGCGATAAGTTGACGCCCTTCGTACTTCCTCCCTGGACTGACCAGGACTACGGCGGACCCGGCTTGATCCGCAACGGGACGCAGAGGGCCTACGGCTTTGACGCAGGATATAGGATGCGGAAGTACATCAGGCAAGAGGGTGGGGGAGGCGTCACCTACACACATCCGGTATCCCGCTGGCCCTGGAGCCCGGGCGCTGAACACGGCGATGCCCTCATGGCGGCGTACCGTGGCCAGGCTCTCCCCTTTGACTGGGGCGGCCAGAGGTCCCAGATACCTCAAGCCTTGATGAGCAACTGGATGGGTGACCACGGCTTCATTCGCCGCCTCCAGATGGCCCTACGCCGGCCCATGTACTACGGAGACCTTGGTGTCTACAGCGGTGAAGTGACAACCAAGTTCAAGGAAGTGCAGAAGGGCGAGTCCGGCGAAGGCGCTGTCCCCGGGGAGAGGACCTACTACGCGGTGGGCATCAAGTACGAAGGACGCAACCACGAAGACCAGGTCTTTGTCCAGGGCACGTCCACGGTTTACCTGCCCTCCAGGGAAGGCGGCATGGTGCAGCTTCCCATCCCGCACGTGGCTAGGCCGCCCGCGGTTCCCTACGAGACCTTCTACAGGGACTGGTATTAGAACCGTTATAGGTAGAGTAGGTTCGGAGAAAAGGCGGAACGAATGTTGACCCAGACTTTCGAAGAGGCAATTACTGAATATATCGAACGGTGCAAGGAGGCTCTTGGCAAAGAGCGGGACGAATATAGGCCACCGGGCCCGGGAACTCCGTTCCCTTGGTCATCGCCGTATGAAGCGGCAATAAGGTTCGATTCCAGGACAATCCGCAACTACACGCTGGCTCACGGCGATGACAACCCCCTGTTCATCGATCCGGAGTATGGCAAGAGGACGCGCTACGGTTCCCAAATAGTCCCCAACCCGGCCCTCATTCTGGTAAGAGGCGCAGGCGGCCAGGGACCAAACAGACCCCAGGGATACCCGGTAGGCGATTTCTTTTCAGGGGTCGCCTGGGACTACTACGATGTTGTCAGGCTTGGCACCGCTCGCGTCAAGAACACCAAGACCACCTCGGAGTTCTTTGAAAAGCAGGGCTCAAGGGGGCGTTTGCTCTTCCTCATTGCGGAGAACCGGTATTGGGATGCCCACGCCGATTTGATAGCCATGTGCTACGGGACGCTTATTCTGGTGCCAATTGAAGCCATGGGCGGCGGTCGCGCCATGCCCGTGGAGCGCTTGGGCGAACAGTTGATGTACGAACGCAAGGCGTCCCAGTACAACCGTGAGCAAGTAGACGAATGGCTCGCGGCTATGGACCGGTCTCAGCGGCGCGGCGCCGATACACTCTACTGGGAAGATGTTCAGGTAGGGGACAAACTGGGGCCCCTCGTCCATCCGCCGTTCACTCTCTTGGACCAGATCTCAGGCGGGGTGGCATCTGGCGCCACTCAAGGCCCCAGGCAGTATGAGGAGGGTGAAGACCTGACTTATGAGGGCCTTCAATTTGAGGGCGTGTACCATCAGAACCGGAAGAGACCCGGAGGCGCGGGCACGCATCCCATCACTCGCTGGCCCTGGGGTCCCCGTGATGAGCATCCCGATGCCGTAACCGCCCCGTTCCGCGGACAGCCGCTGCCCTTTGACGCAGGGGTCAGGCGCACGCAAGCAGCCAGCAGAATGCTTTCGGACTGGATGGGTGACGATGGGTTCATTCGGCGCTACCAGACCGCCCTGCGCAAGCCGCTGTATTACGGAGACACCACCGTATATACCGGGGAAGTAATGAAAAAGTCCAAAGAGGTGCAAGAGGGCGACGCCGAGCCTGGTGGCCAGCCCGGTAAGGTTGAGTACAACGTTGTGGGAATCAAGCTGCAAGGCTCCAATCAACTGGGAGAGATCCAGATGCAGGGCACCGCGGCCATATATCTCCCCTCGCGGGAAACTGGGCCGGTTGAGCTGCCTGTACCCCATTCTGGCAATCCGCCGTACGTACCTTATGAAACCTTCTATCGTGACTGGTACTAAACGGCGGCTCGTTAAACGGCGACCGGGCTACCAGCCGAAGGCGTAAGCGGTATTCCCTTTAGGCGACGCGGCGCCTGAGATTGTGCCACGCTCCTTGTCAAATCGGATCGCCATCACCCTTCCGTTGGTCCAGTCCCCAGCGACCTCTATCCGGTGGCCCCGACTTTCCAGCTCTGCGATAACCTCCGGGGGGATGCGGCCTTCGGCGATGACCTTTGCCGGGTACGCCGCCCTGGGATAGAAGGAAGACGGGAAATGGTTGGAGTGCACGGTGGGTGCATCCAACGCCTCTTGCAGGTTCATGCCGAACTCCACGTAGTTCATGAAGAACTGCAGCGTCCACTGGTCTTGGGCGTCTCCGCCCGGCGTGCCAAACACCATGAACGGTTCCCCGTTCTTGGTTACCAGCGATGGCGTCAGCGTTGCCCTGGGCCGCTTGCGTGGAGCCAGTGCGTTGGGCCGCTCCGGGTTCAGGTAGAACATCTGTCCCCTGGTGCCCAGCGGAAACCCCAGTCCCTTGATGACCGGGGACGACCGTAGCCACCCGCCGCTCGGCGTAGCGCTCACCATGTTCCCTTCGTGGTCAACCGCATCAAGGTGTGTCGTGTCGTTTATGTGTCCGTCGGCCGGTGCGGACTGGTGCGCTTCAACCGCCGGCAGGCCAAGCGCTCGTCTGTTGTCCAGGGCTACGTCCAGAAGATCGTAGGGGAGACTCCCCCGGCCAACGTCTCCGGCAATGAGTTCCGTGGAGGCCTGAGCGCCGACAAGCTCCTGTCTTGCCGCGGCGTACCTCTCCGATAGAAGCTCGGTCACGGGCACTTCATCAAACGCCGGGTCGCCGTAGTAGGCTTCCCGGTCAGCGAACGCCAGTTTCGCCGACTCGATCCAGGTATGCAGGTAGTTGACGGAGTTGTGGCCCATGCCCTCGAGATCGAACCCGTTCAATATTGCGAGCGTCTGAAGGAAAACCAGGCCCTGCGTCCAAGGAGGGCATTTGTGCACGTCCAGCCCTCTAAAGCTATAGGTCACCGGATCCTCTACTTGCGCCTGCCACTCCGCCATGTCCTCGTAGGACAACAGTCCCCTATGAGACTTGCCGCTGGCGTCCTCCACCGGGTTCTCACTGATGAACTTGGCAATGCGTTCCGCAATCTCTCCCTTGTAGAAGGCGTCGCGCGCTGCCTCTAATCCACTCGTCCGGCCCTTGTGTTGGGTCTCCTTTTCGGCACTGACCATTGTCTTCAGCACGTTGGCCCAGTCCTGGTTGCGTATTACATCCCCCAGCTCAGGGGCCCGGCCATAGGGCCAGTAAATCTCACCGGTTGTCGGGTAAAGCTCTCCTAAGTTATCGGCGTACTCGGCCAGCCTGGCCTGCAGTGTCGGGTAGAGGACAAATCCATTCTCGGCCAGCTCGATTGCGGGTTGTAGCACCTGGGCAAACGACATTGTGCCCCACCTAGCTAGGGCGACGGCCCACGTGTCCACTACAGCGGGCACGCAGGAGGGCAGATAACCGTCTCCCGGAATGAGGTCGATGCCGTTGTCGCGGCACCAGTCGATGGTGAACGCTTTTGGCGTCCATCCCATGCCGCTGATGGCATACGTCCTGCCTTCACGCGCCGAGTAGATCAGCGTAGGCGCCTCGCCGCCGATACCGCAGCTTGCCGGCTCCACTATGTTCAGACAGAAGCACATGGCCGCCGCCGCGTCTATGGCATTGCCGCCTTGGTCCATGATGCGGAAGCCTGCAGCCGTAGCGAGGTAATGTCCTGAGGTTACCACTCCTCGCGTTCCCAGAATCACCGGTCGAGTCGTGAAAGTCCTCATAGCTCCCTCCCTAGCCTAAGCTCCACGCTATGTACATAGCCACCCGTACTCGTGGAACCTTACCAGAGGCGGACGGGGCGGCCAATACCTTGGGCATGCGGCTAGGATTGGCAAAGCATCCTCTGAACGGCAATGTGTTAAATTGAGGCATGGATTTGGTTTGCCTCCAAGGAGAGGCCTCGTTTTTGAGGGAAGAACTTGGGAACAGATAGAACTCAAACAGAACGCATCCCGCGGGTCCACTACGGATGGTGGATGGCCACTATCGGAATCGTGGTCAACGGATTCGGGTCGATGCGTCAAGCCACGGTGCCGATCTTCTTCCTGCCGGTGTCCAAAGAGCTGGGTGTTAGTAGAGCCGCTCTATCCTTTATCTTCTCAATAGCGCGACTAGAGGGCGGTATAGAAGCGCCTTTGGCCGGATGGGCTATAGACCGCTTTGGGCCGCGGCTCCCCACTGTAATAGGCATCACTGTGGGAAGCCTTGGATTCATGCTGCTGGCCACGGCCCAGAACTACTGGGCGTATGCCCTCATCTACCTTCTGCTGATCTCTCCTTCTTCTAACATAGCCGGAGCCCATGCCATGCATGCGGTTGCCAACCTGTGGTTCGTTCGTTATAGGACCAGGGTGCTCAGTTTCTTCTCAGCTTCAATTCGTTTGGGAACCGCCGTTTCTACCCCCATTATTACGTTCATCGTCCTGGAACATGGCTGGAGAGACGGCGCTGTCTTCGCGGCGGTGGTTACTCTGGTAGTCACGCTTCCCGCGGCGCTGTTCATACGTAGAACGCCGGAGTCCATGGGGCTGTTGCCGGATGGCGGACGTATTGGAGAGACGTCGAGCGAGCAGGGCCATTCCAAGGCTGAACCGAAAGCAACCAGGGATCTGCCGGCAGACTTCACGTTCAAAGAGGCGTTGCATACCCCAGCCTATTGGATCATAGCTTTCAGCACTATGGTCAGACTTTCCCTCAATCAGGGAGTGCGGGTACACATTATAGCTATCTTTGTCTGGAAGGGCTTGAGTGAGCAAGCGGGCGCCAACCTTCTGGCGTTGATGGCTTTCACGGCAGTCCCGTTGATCTTGATGTTTGGCTGGCTTGGGGATCGATTCAGCAAAGCGCCGCTACTGCTCCTGGGGCATGTGGGAACAGTTGCAGCTATGCTGGTTGTAGTCAATTTCAGCGGCATCTTCCCTCTGCTTGTCTTTGCTTTGTTAATGGCCCTAGGGGAAAGCACGGCGCCGGTAAACCATTCCATAATAGGAGAGTACTTTGGTCGAAAGGCATTCGCCACTCTGAACGGCCTTCTCCAGACCGTGGGCATGATTGGACTTGCCACGCCTGTATTTGCCGGATGGGTCTTCGATGTGACGGACAGCTACACAAACGCTCTTCTAACATTCGCCGCTATCGCTGGCATTGCCATTGCGGCTACCCTTTTCCTGAGAAGGCCTCATTTGGCTAGAGCATCCACTCCTCAGAACCCCGATGAATTCCAGGAGCATTGATAGTCCAGGCCGTGGATTTTCGTCGAACTAGGCTGCTGCCTCCCTCGTCCGGACATCGACGAAGCTGTAGGATGCGCCTAGCGCCACTGTGGGAACGGGAAGAGGGAAGCAGGAGGGGCGGTCCACCTACAACTCTGAAGGATTGCAGTTGTGTTATGCTATTGATAAAGATTTCACAAGTCTTGAATTCAGGACACACAGTAACCGTTAGCCTTCTCCCATAGGGAGTAGAACAAGTACAATAACAGGAGTTGCTCTGTGACATTCCTCACCGCAATGGCGCTACGCCGTCCGACTGTTGCCCTCTTGGCCATCATTATCGTCTTGACCTCCGGCATTCTTGCCTACCGATCCATGCAGGTCGAGCTCTTCCCGCAGATTGAGTTTCCTCTGGTCACGGTATTCGCATCCTACCCTTCCGCAGATCCCGGCGCCGTGGTTAGGGAAGTCACGGACCCAATCGAACGGGCTATTTCCGGCGCGGATGGACTGGAACTTATCCGGTCCACGTCCTCTGAAGGGAACGCCGTGATCTTCGCGACATACAAGTTCGGGACGGACATGACTGCAGCGGCGAGCGACGTTGAGAATTCCGTTAAAGGTTTGACTTTCCCCCCCGGCGTCGACCCCCCCACCGTGGGCCGTTTCAACCCTGACGACTTTCCGGTGATCCAGTTCGGCGTCGTTTCCGATAGGCCGCTTGCCGAAGTGCAACGGCTGACAGAGTCTCTCATTGTCCCGGAGATTGAAGACATTGAGGGGGTCACCGAGGTCCGAGTGGCTGGAGGCGTGGAGCGCAACATAACGGTAGTAGCCGACTTGGACAAGTTGTCCGCAAACGGCGTCTCCCTCTATCAACTCTCCTCCGCGCTACGCGAGAACAACGTGACGTTGCCGGCGGGCTTGCTTTTCGAAGGCGGGCAGGCGTTCATCGCCAAGACCACGCACTCACTGGACTCGGTTGATGAGCTCAATAGCCTGGTCGTCGCCGCCAACGAATCGGGGCCGGTGCGGCTGTCCGACGTAGCAACGGTCTCCTTTGGCTCGTCGCGGCCCTCCAGCATTTCCCGCATCAACGGGCAGCCCGGACTCTCGGTATCCGTTACCAAGGGACCGGATGCCAACACCCTGGATGTTACGACCATGGTGAACGAGACCCTGGAAACCATCACGGGCATACCTGACGACGTCAACCTCATTGTGGTTACCGACCAGGGCCCGGACATTCAGAGACAGATTGACAATCTGGTGAGAGAAGGCACGTTTGGCTTCCTCTTTGCCGTTTCCGTGGTGTTTGCATTCATGCTCACCATCCGTCCAACCATTGTGCGAGGGTTGTTTACCACCATTAGGCCCACCGCTGTCATAGGGCTGTCCATACCCCTCAGCGTCTTCACCGGAATACTTCTCATGTACTGGCAGGATATGTCCCTCAATTTCATGACGCTGGGGGGCCTTGCCATCTCCGTGGGCCGGGTGGTGGACGACTCCATTGTGGTGCTGGAAAACGTGTACCGCCACATACAGGGCGGACGAGAGCGCTGGCGCGCTGCGCTGGAGGCCACTAGGGAGGTGGGGCCTGCTATCTTCGCGTCCACTATGACTACCGTTGTCGTCTTTGTGCCGCTGGCCTTTATAGAGGGACTGGTGGGCTCATTCTTCCTCCCCTTTGCGCTTACGGTAACCTTTGCCCTGTTGGCCTCCCTGGTGGTGGCCCTCACCGCTGTGCCGGTGCTGGGCGCCCTGCTGCTGCGCCCGGGCGACCTGCCTGAGGGCGCCGGCGATGAAGGCGACATCCCCATGCAGGAGACTTGGCTGCAACGGACCTATATCCCCATTCTCAAGTGGGTGCTTGGGCACCGCGCCGTAACGCTCTTGGCCGCCGCTGTCATAACCGTGGCAAGCCTTGGCCTGCTGGCGATCATTCCGGTGAACCTTTTCGGCGGCGGCGGCGACCGGTTCCTGGAAATTGAATTGAGCTTGCCCACGGGCTCAGGAGTGGAGCAGACCGTTGAGGCGGTCACAAGCATTGAGGCCCGGCTTGGAGAGTTCTCGGAAGTGTACAGTGTAACCGTCGGCGCAGGTGGCGCAGCCCCCGAGTTTATCGGGGCCTCCTCCGGGCTTGGGAACGCAAGCTTCCTTGTCCAGCTCTCGCAAGACGCGCCGGAGGACATTGCGGAAACGTTGCGTGAGGAGTTGGCGAGGCCTGGGCAGACCTTGCGAATATCTGAGGTCTCGGCTGGGCCGCCTGTCGGGGGAATTGAGATCGCCGTCACAGGCACCAACTACGACGACATCGCGGCGGTCTCCTCGGAATTGACCGCCTCCATCGCGACAATCGACGGTGTCATCAATTTGGAGAGCGACGTCACTGAGGCCCGGACAGAGGTGGTAGTGGAGGTTGACCCGGAGAAAGCGGCGCTAGTTGGGCTGACTACGCAGCAAGTTGGGTTACAGCTTAGCCAGTACCTCATCGGACAGAGGGTCACCACAATCAACGTTGACGGCGACACGGTGGACGTTGTCCTTTCCGGAAACCGACGGGCCGCAAGCAGCATTGAACAACTCAAGTCGTTCATCATCGCGGGCCCTGCCGGCGCTGTCCCTCTTAGCGACTTAGCGGAGCCCGTCCTGCGTGAAGGGCCGGTCTCAATCACTCGAACGGACGGAGCGCGATCTTCCAGCATCTCAGGCGACATAGTCTCGGATAACGCGCAGGCCGTGGGCATTCTCATTGATGAGAAGATCGCGGCATTGGACCTGCCGCCGGGCGTGAGTGTGAACAGCGGCGGCATCTTCGCGGACATTGAGGAGGGGTTCCAGGCCATCTTCATCTCCATGGCCGTTGGCATCGTACTAGTCTACTTGGTCATGGTGGCCAGCCTCGGCAGTCTGCGAAACCCCTTTGTAATCATTCTTACCTTGCCCCTAGCGCTCATTGGCGTCATGGTCTCACTTGCGGTAACCGACCGAGCGCTCGGCCTGGCGGCCATGATGGGGATCCTGTTACTCATCGGCATCGTGGTCACCAACGCCATCGTGCTGATCTCCTTCGTGGAGCAGCAACGGGCCCGCGGGTTGGACGTCTACGAAGCGCTGGTTTCCGGCGCGCGGGTGCGGCTTCGCCCCATCCTGATGACGGCCATCACCACCAGCTTTGCATTGCTGCCCTTGGCCGTGGAAACGGCGGGGAGCGGAGGGATCATCAGCGCGGAATTGGCGACGGTGGTTATAGGCGGGCTGACTAGTTCCACGTTGCTGACCTTGCTGGTGCTGCCCATCGTATACATGATATTCAACGACAGTATCCCGCGCTTGGCCAACAGGCTGTTGCGTAGGAATGTCCCCGCAGCCGCTTTAGAAGCCACCGAAACAGCTTGAGTCCCAAGACCACCAAACGTTACCGGCTCAAAACGCTGTTGTAGAAGGAGCGCTATGACTGAAGAGAACAGAACATCGCAGGGTGCAGCCGAGCAGTTCGGCAGACAGGCGGAGCACTATGCGGTAAGCACGGGAGTGCACGCCCACAGTGAGGGACTGGACGTGTTGCAGGAGTACGCATCACTGGACTGCCCTGGCGTTGCCGTGGATCTAGCCACGGGGGCTGGGTTCACCGCGTTTGCCGTGTCTCCGTACGTGGAGCGGGTGCTCGCCACCGATATAGCGGCCGGAATGCTGCAACAGGCCGGGCAGCTGGCCGGTGAGCGAAGCCTTAGCAACGTGGAGCTAGCCTTTGTTGAGGCGGAACACATGCCCTTTGCCGACGGTTCTTTGGACATGGTGACCTGCCGGCAGGCGGCGCACCACTTCTACGACCTTCCCCAAGCGCTGCGGGAGATCGAGCGCGTGCTCAAGCCCGGCGGCGTATTCCTGTTGAGCGACACTTCCGCCCCTGAAGATGACGCTGTCTCGGCGTGGATGAACGATGTTGAGCTGAGGCGCGATACAACCCACGTTTGGGATAGGAAGCCGTCGGAGTGGCGCGTCATGCTGCAAGAGGTCGGACTGGAGGTGACCCACCTCCGGATGGTCAGGGTTCACCTGGAGTTCAACGACTGGGTGAAGCGCTCCGCGACCCCGGAGGAAAAGATCGAACCCTTGCGAACGGACTTCCTATCCGCGTCCGAAGCCGTTGTGGACGCTTTCGGCATAGAGCCTGACGGCGACGGCATCAACTTCAGCTGGCCGGTAGTGGTGCTGCGGGCCGTCAAGTAGTACCAATCAGGGTTTTGCTATAGACGTTTAAGGAAGGCCACGGTCCCGCTCATGGTGAGCCTAGAGTTTATCCTGAGCGCAGCCAAGGGAACCATATGAACGGTACGAGTACGGCCTCATTGCTCCCGTATCCGTCCTGCAATCAACCCCTACACAGCTTTACGCAACGCCTCCAGGTTCGCCCCCGGGCAGCGCGGCGAGATCGAGCACGTGGAACTGATCATCAACCCCCGGCCCTCAGTCTGTGCAGTCGCCTCCTTGACTTCACCGGCTACTGACCCGGGCTGGCCGTCCAGTAGTGTTTCGCGGCTGATGCCCCCTATGAGCGGTATGCTTGTGAAATCGCGGGCTTCTTCAAGAGATGGGTTGGTCGCGTCCTGCGTGTCCCAGTTGAAGGCGTGAACTGGATAATCGATGAGGTCGCGCAGCATGTTATGGCTGCGGCAAACGTGAAGCACGTTGAACCAAGCGTCTTTGGCCGCATCGAGGACGCGCAGGTCGTAGGGACGGCCGAACTCCTCGTACTCCTCTCCGGTGATGAGATCCGTGGTAGCCCAGGACGTGGTCGCGAAAAAGATACCGTCGGCGCCCGCGTTCAATATCTCGCTGACGTAGCTGCTGAAGGTCTCGGTGAGCACTTCAAGCGCTGAGTGAATTCTGTCCGGGTCATGCCGCATCTGTTCTACCAGGGTAGCCTCCGACTCCACCAGCCGTCCCGCAATGGATATCGGGTTGAACACCGTCATTATGAACGGAACCTCACCGGCTAGGCCTTTCGTAATGTCGCTCAGAGCCTTCAGATGTTCATCGAGGACACCCGCAGTTGTTTTCAGAGGTTCGATGTACTCCCATTGCTCAACTGAACCAACCGGCGCGTCCAGCGCAGTCGGACCCTCGTTGGGGTCTGCGGGATACTGGAACGTGGCGCCCCAGTCTTCAACGTGATACTGGGCGCGTGGGTTCACCTTCATGAAATCCCAGTCGTATCGCTGCTGGAAGCCAAGCATCGACTCGACAAGGCCTTGGACGGTCGTCTCCTTGTCGTAGAAGTGCCGCCACACGCTGACGGGAGGCCGGTCGACCGTCTCGCCTTCAAGCACCGCCCGTACTCGTTCCTGTTTTGTCAGCGTCATTGGAGCCTCCTCGTTACTCTTTTTCTTCACGTTCCGTTTTCAATCGCTCGGCGCGGCGACGAGTGATCTCTTGCAGCAGCCGCACTCCTCTGCCGGTAACGCGCATCTTTCGCTTGCTGGTCCGCTTCCGCTCTCGCCGGTCTGCTTTGGTGTCGGGCTCTTCGCCAACCATAACCCGATGGTAAGGCAACATTCGGCCGCAAAGCAAACTGATGCCAGACAGCGTGATTTGAGTTACCATGTCCAATGCTCAGAGGAAGCAAGTATGGACAAGCGCCGCTTGGTGAAACAGCTCGAAAACATCGTAGGGAAGCGGTCGGTAATTCACCACCCCGACGACCTGCTGGTCTTCGAGTACGACGGTTCCGTGGATAGGGGACTGCCCGCGGCCGTGGTGTTTCCTACTTCTACGGAGCAGGTGTCGCGGATAGTGGAACTGGCGGGCAGAGAAGACCTGCCCGTTATACCAAGAGGCGCTGGTACCGGGCTCTCCGGCGGCGCAATCGCCTCCGAGGGCGGCATAGAGCTGGCGCTGACCAGGATGCGTTCCATTCTGGAGATAGACCCCCTGAACAGAATAGCCGTGGTTGAGCCCGGCGTTGTCAATCTTGATCTGTCGGTTGCCGCTTCCCGGTATGGTCTCTATTTCGCCCCGGACCCTTCCAGCCAGCGCGCCTGTACCATAGGCGGCAACGTAGCCGAGAACTCAGGCGGGCCCCACTGCCTGCGCTACGGAGTGACGACGAACCACGTGCTCTCCCTGGAGGTGGTGTTGGAGGACGGCTCCGTGGTCTGGCTGGGCGACCCATACCGGAGCCGCCCCGGCTACGATTTGGTAGGAGCGTTCGTTGGTTCGGAGGGGATGATGGGGGTGGTTACAAAGGCGGTGGTCGGTCTGCTGCCCGCTCCGCAGTCGGTGAAAACGATGCTTGCCGTATTCAGCGATATCGAACAGGCCAGCAAGGCAGTATCCGCGGTGATAGCCAGCGGGCTGATACCAACTGCAATGGAGATGATGGACAGCCTTGCCATAAAGGCGGTGGAAACGGCAATCAACTTTGGATACCCCAGGGACGCAGGAGCGGTACTGCTCATAGAGGTGGATGGCCTGGAGGTAGAGGTGGACGAAGCGGCTGCCATGGTGCGAGAGATCTGCGCCGGCGCGGGAGCCACGGACGTCAGGGAAGCAAGCGAGGCTGCGGAACGGGAACGGCTCTGGGCGGGAAGAAAAGGCGCTCTGGGCGCGCTGGGAACCCTGGCCCCGAACTACTACCTGGTTGACGGTGTGGTGCCAAGGTCCAAGCTCCCGGATGTGCTGCGTAGGGTAGGGGAGATCAGTGAGGAGTACGGGTTGCCCGTTGCCAACGTTTTCCACGCCGGAGACGGCAACCTGCACCCCTGCATCGTTTTCGACGAAAGGGAGCCCGGCCAAACCGAGCGAGTCATAGAGGCGGGCGGCAAGATACTGGAAGTGTGCATAGACGCCGGCGGAGTCCTCACCGGCGAGCACGGTGTCGGCCTGGAGAAGAAGGCGTACATGCCGCTTATGTTCAGCGATGCTGACATGGACGCAATGCTTCAGCTAAAAGAGACCTTTGCCCCCAAGGGGCTGTTCAATCCCGGCAAGGTGTTCCCTGACGGCGCGTCCTGCCTGGATACCGGGCAGCAAGCGGCGATGAGCAGAGCCGGCGCCGGAGCCTGGGTGTGATGCCGTCCTCTGCTCAAATGCGGGAAACGCTCGGCCAAGTGATGAATGGAACTTCCTTTGCCCCTGACTCCGATCTGTCACGTTACGCGGTGGAAGGCCTCACTCCCAAAGCCGCCGTCTTTCCTTCGTCTGAAGAGGAGCTATCGGCCTTGCTAAAAGAGGCAAATAAAAAACGCTGGGCTGTATCGCCCAGAGGATCGGGAAACGCCGGACGTTTGGGAAGCTTACCCGAAAGATTGGACCTTGTAGTCGGCGCTGAAATGCTGCCGCACCTTATCGACCACAATCCCGGTGATCTGACGGTAAGCGTCGGCGCGGGGACAACATTCGGACTGTTGCAGGAGCGCCTCGCGGAAGAAGGCCAGTGGCTGCCGCTCGACCCGCCTCTGTCCGCTAGGAGGACAGTGGGCGGTATACTTGCCGCAAACCTGGCCGGGCCTCTCAGCCTCTCCTACGGCGCTGCCCGTGATTTTGTGCTGGGAGTGAGGGTTGCCAGCGCCGATGGTACTGTCACCAAGAGCGGGGGAAACGTGGTCAAGAACGTCACCGGTTTCGATCTGCCCAAACTGCACATAGGCGCGTTGGGTACGCTGGGCATAATCTTGCAGGCCACGTTCAAGGTGCTCCCACTGCCCAAACAGGACATGACCTTGGCTGGTGCTTTCGACGATTTGGGTAAGGCAGTGGACGCCTGCCACGAGATAACTCGTTCTCAATACGCCGGTGAGGCGATAGAGCTCATCAAGGGAAGCGACGGTCAGAACCGGCTCTACACCCGTTTCCTGGGCTCAGTCCCCTCTGTGGAGGTTCGATTGGAGAACGGCAAGTCGCTGTTGAAGCAGGCCGGAGCGGATAACGTCGACATCATTTCCCAGGATCAAGCAATGGCGCTCTGGGACGCCGTCACCGATTTTGGCTGGAACGGCAGCGCCGGAGATGAGGTTCTGCTCAGCTTGGGGCACCTTCCGTCCCAGACCAAGTCCGTAATCGGCGCAATATCCGAATATTGCACGCGGAACGGCTACAGTTTGGAAATGGCCGCCGGTCCGCCGCGGGGCGTTGTCAAGTGCAAGGTTGGGGCTGATCCCAGTCAAATGAGAGACGTAGTATCCGGCATTAGGAGCATAGCCGCGTCCGCCGATGGCTATGCCTTGGTAGAGCAGGCTCCTCCGCAGGCAAAGGCCGAGCTGGACGTCTGGGACGACCCGGGCCCCGCCCTCCACCTGATGCGGCGGTTGAAGGAGAGAATGGATCCCAACCGCGTTCTCAACCCCGGCAGATACGTGGGAGGCATCTGAGATGGTCAGGCAACAGACCCCGCTGCCCTCAGTCTTTGCCGGACCCCGTGACGAAGACCTGTACAAGTGCGTACATTGCGGTCTCTGCCTCAACGCCTGTCCCACCTATCTGGAGACCGGCCTTGAAACCGAATCGCCGCGGGGACGCATTGCGCTGATGAAGGCGGTGCGCGAAGACCGCGTCTCCTATACGAAGCAGGTGACGTCGCATATGGACTTGTGCCTGCAATGCCGGGCCTGTGAGGTGGTCTGCCCTTCCGGCGTCCCCTTCGGCAGGCTGATGGAGGCGACGCGTGAGGAGATATCCAATCAAAAGAGAGCGCCGCTATGGAAACGATTCGCCTTGAATCTTGCCTTTCGTCATCTCCTCTCCTACCCCGGCCGTTTGTACGCCTTGGGCGCGGTCACGCGATTCTACCAGCGCACCGGCCTGCCCCGGTTGCTCCGCCGGGCCCCTGGGATGGCTGGCAGGTTACACAGGCAGCTGCCGGATATGACCGGCAGGTTCTTCAAACCGCCGGGAGATGTTGCCGCCCCTCGTACTAAAGTCAGGGCCAGGGTCGTACTGCTGTCCGGTTGCGTCATGCCGATGACCCATGGCTCGACCATGGAGGCCGCCATGCGCGTGCTTGCCAGGAACGGCTGCCAGGTGGCGGTGCCCCAAGACCAGGTCTGCTGCGGCGCTTTGAACCTGCACGGTGGAGACAGGCGGCAGGCGCAGAGCATGGCGCGTCGTAACATCGATGTTTTCTTGAAAGCGGACGTGGACGCCGTGGTGGTGGCGTCGGCGGGGTGCGGCTCCACCATGAAGGAGTACGACGACCTTCTGCGCGACGACCCTGAATATGCGGAGAAAGCGCAGGTCCTCAGCGCCAAGGTCAAGGACATATCCGAGTTCTTGGTCGGCCTGCCCTGGGAGCCTCCCAAGGGGAAGCTGCCCGTTCGGGTAACCTACCAGGATGCGTGCCATCTGGCCCACGCCCAGCGTATAACGGAGGCGCCTCGCCTGCTGCTTAAGTCGATACCCGGGCTGCAACTGGTGGAGATGGAAGCTTCCAGCCGCTGTTGCGGCGCCGCGGGTCTGTACAGCACGTTGCAGCCGGAGATGTCGCGCCAACTTCAGCGGAACAAGGTGTCGTCTGTGATGGCCACCGGTTCGGAAGTGATGGCCACGGCCAACCCCGGTTGCGCAATTCAAATGGAGACGGGACTTAGGGAAGCAGCCAGCCAGGTTACGGTCAGTCACGTAATAGACCTCTTGGATCAGGCTTACGCCTTGGAGTAGACATGGGTTGGTCCAGACATCATCCCACCGGCCTCATATTCTCCGCGCCGCAGCTGTGCTATCCGGGGTATACCCTGTTTGCCAATGCCGGAGGCGGCGCTCAGCCCGACGAGTCTGGCAAGTACGCCAACTTGATAGATCTGGAAGGACGCATATGCCACCGCTGGCAGCACGAGGAGGGCATCAGGTACGGTCACCTGCTACCCAATGGGAACCTGCTCTGCCGCACCAGGCCGGCGGAAACCGACGACCTTCCCGGCCATGCCGGAGGCGGCACGGCGGCGATAATCGAGCTTGATTGGGATAGCAACGTGGTCTGGGAATACCGCGACCCTTATCTTCACCACGATTTCGTCAGGCTGCCCAGCGGCAACACCTTGCTCCTCCTCTGGCGGCGTATGCCGGAGGAGTTGACCCCTCGCATACAGGGCGGATACAAGAAGGACGACGACCCGGCTGCTATGTTCGGCGACGTGATTATAGAGGTTACGCCCGGGGGAGAAGTGGTCTTCGAGTGGATCTCCTGGGAGCACCTGGACCCGGGTGAGGATATCATATGCCCGCTGGAGAACCGAGAGGAGTGGACTCATGGAAACTCGCTGGCGGTCATGCCGGACGGCGATATCCTGGTCAGCTTCAGAAAGACCAGCGTCGTTGCCATCGTATCCAGGCAGAGCGGAGAGTTTAAGTGGAAATGGGGCCCCGGCGAGATATCGCACCAGCACAACGCAACGCCACTGGACAACGGGCGGCTGCTGCTGTTCGACAACGGGTCGCACCGCCGTGGCATGGACTACTCCAGGGTGCTGGAGGTCGACCCGTCCACGGGCGAAATCGGCTGGGAGTACCAGGGCGACCCGCCCGTTTCCTTTTACAGCTATCACATCAGTGGAGCGGAGCGGC
>CAYVEN010000024.1:0-23135 GCA_964450505.1 uncultured Dehalococcoidia bacterium
GACAGTAACGAGGAATCGGCGCAGACCACACTGCACTGCCTGCTGTCAGACACTGCGGCGAACCACTCGGGCGCCTACTTCAGCCAGAGCAGTGTGCTTTACCGGGACAAGCAGTGCCGCCAAGGCGGTTGGCCGATGGAGACCCCGAACCCGAACGCCAAGAACATGGAGACCGCCAGGAGACTGGTCGACCTGAGCTACGACGTGGTCGGGTTGAGCACGCCCAACAGGCCAGTCTGAGACCGACCGGACCGTGATTACCAGGCTGAGGGCGAACGTACGGGGAGGGCGCGGCGCAGGGGGAAGCGAGAGCGCGAGTCAAAAAGTCATCACCCCATGCGCAGAGGAGGCATCCCTTGGAAGTGAGCTATCACCTCTAGCCTCTAGCAGAGCCTTCCTATGACTCGAATTCGTCGGTCCAATCGCCTTGCTGGTCGTGGAGGCTGCCTTCCGACTCATACCCTGCGGCGAGTTGGCGCAAAAGGCTAGCTGTGAACGGCCATCGCGCTGCGGTCTTCACTGCGTCCTCACGATACTTGTCGGAAAGCGACCACCAGCATAAATGCGAACCTCCAGCGAAAAGTTCGCAAATCGGTACGCCTTGGCCCACTCACAGCGGAGTTCAACCTCCCAAAGGGCTGTCGTCGACCATCGGTGGCCCTTGATATTCCCTGATCGGCGGCACTTGGCTTGCACCTAGATGACAGCCGAGTGCCGCAAGTGAATCGTGAAACCCGCCTCGAATGAAATCGCGGTACGCTCCTTGGGCGTCTTGTCTGTGTCGACAGTGCAAGGTAACCTTCTCCAATGGACATTGGCGCCACTTTACGCCGCTACGACGGGAAGCGGGTCGCGCCGTTCCGCGAAGTGGCTGAGGCCATACGAGAGACCCCTGAGTGTGCTATAGGCGAGTTACTTGACCTCGCCGACTCCAACGACATGTCGCTTCAGGTTGGTGCCACCTGGGTTCTCAAGCATCTCGCCGAGCGGGGCACGACGCCGCACGGGCAGCAGGGAGAGAAGCTCCTGAGTCTCCTGGGTCGGCCTCTCGCGCCAGACGCGCTCCTGCATGTTCTGCAGACCTTGCCGCATATGGAGATCGAGGCCGTGCAGCAAGGAGCCCTGCGAGATGCGCTGCTGCCACTGATCAAGTCTAGGCACGCGCTCGTTCGCGCGTGGGCTTACAACGGCCTCGGTATTCTAGCCGCGCGGGATTCCTCGTTGCAACGCGAAGTCCAGGCCCTATTTGATCACGCTGAAAGAAGCGAAACCGCTGCGGTGAAGGCACGTATTCGGCACGCGCGTGAGTCGATTCCGTGCTAACACAAATGGAAGCACGCGGCCAGGCCGCCCAAAACGGCAGAAGGCATGACTCCTCTAGGTGAGCTCATGGATGATGCGTCTATGTTACCTACGTCTTGGCTAGTACCCAGAGATAGGGGACTTCTCGCCCATGCTCCAACTGGCTTTCGATCTCCGTCTCGACAATCTGGAAACCGGCGTTCTGTACAACTCTTCGCATCGTCTCGGGGTCAAATACGCTGAGGAACATGGGAACGCCAAGCCACTGGCCGGTGACATCGTTCACGTCTCCGGCTTCGCAGCTAAACAGCAGCAGGCCGCCCGGTCGCAGCCAGCCGTGGATGCGGTTGAGTATTTCGCCATGCTGCTTTCGGGGAAGGTGCTCCAGAGTATAGAAGGAGACCACGGCATGGAAAGACCCATCGGGGAAGACCAGCGCTCCCAGGTCTCCGTGGATGAAGTTCCCTTGGGGAACATTCCGGCGCGCCAGTTCTACCTGAACGTTGGATATGTCCACACCGGTAATCCGGTGAAGCCTCGCGATCTCAATGTCCGCCGGGTCGCCGGACCCGCAGCCCAGGTCGAGAACGGCGCTCCCAGGGTCCAGTCTGGCTAGAACCTTCTCCAGCCATTTCATCCTGGGCCACTTACTTTCGCCCTCAAGGCGTGAGTACGCCTCGGCTACTTGGTCGTAGCCTTCCTCGACTATCGTCTTCGGGCTCTGAGGCATATCCAGTCCATGATACTACGAAAGCGGAACCGTAGAGGTGGATAATAGGGTTGCATGCAATATAATTGATATTAGAACTGCCGAGGTTGGCTCTTGAACGTCCCAGGGAAGAAAACTAGGCTCTTGCGTCATTTCGGATTGCTGTTGGCCGTGTTTATGGCGGCTGTTGCTGTTGCCTGCTCCGGTATGGAAGAGCCCACCGTGCCGGACGAGGGGACGTCGACGGCTTCACCTACGCAGACCCCAACGGCTGCGCCGGCTCCTGCAACGGGCTACGACTCCACCGAGAACATGTTCAGGCTCTTCTCAGGCCGTGACCACAATCCCTTCGACACGCACGAGGCCATCGCGCTTGCCATCTTCCATAAGGATAAGTCGATGGTCCCGGTGATGATAGAGACGCTCCGCTTCTTCTTTGGAGACGACGACATAATAGAGGGGCTCAACGGAGGCCTCTCGGCGATAACGGGCCAGGAGTTGAGGAGTGGCTACCGCGCCTGGGATGAGTGGATGGAGTGGCTGGGCAACAACGCCGACGAATACAACCCGCCCGACGGTTACGTACGGTGGAAAAGCGAAATCATGAGCCTGATCGACCCCAGGTTCGCCGAGTTTCTGGAACCTGCGGCGCAAGGTTCGCGAATAAACGTATTCGAAATCGCGTGGGGAGGAGTCCGACCGGACGGGATCCCTGATCTCCAAAACGCCCCGGTCGTTTCGGCGGGGGAGCAGGACTACTTGCTGCCGACCGATCGGGTGTTTGGCGTGTCCATCAACGGAGAGCACAGGGCGTACCCGCTCCGCATTGTGAACGCCCACGAAATGGCCAATGACGTGCTGGGGGGCGAACCGATCGCCCTGGCTTACTGAACGCTCTGCGGCAGCGGAATAGTGTATTCCGCCAGGATCAACGGAGAGCCAACCACCTTTGGCACGTCGGGGATGCTGTATCGCAGCAACAAGGTCATGTACGACCGGCTGACCAACTCGCTGTGGAACCATCTCACCATGGAGCCGGTCATCGGGCCGTTGTGGGACTCGGAGATAAAGCTGGACTTCTTCCCGGTTATGCTCACGACGTGGCAGGAGTGGTTGGAGCTTCATCCCGATACTACTGTGCTGGCTCAGGAGACGGGCCTCTATCCCGCCGAATTCTACGTGCCGGAGGAGAACCCCCAGGCCATCTACTACAGGTACTTCAACTCGCCTGAGACTATGTTCCCGGTTCCACAACGGGATGACCGGCTTGAAACAAAGGACATTGTGCTAGGGGTTCAGCTGAACGAGAGCTACAAGGCCTACTCCTCCGATGCGCTGCGAAGGAGCCGCATAGTCAACGATGTGGTGGGAGTAGAGGAGATAGTGGTGCTGGGGTCAGGCGGAAGCGAGGGCGCTAGGGCGTACTACCGCGGCAGCAGGTCGTTCAAGCTGGCGTCGGATGGCGGTGACTCCGGCATACCGTCCGTGATAGTGGACGCCGCGGGCGGAACGTGGGAGGTGACCGAGGAGTTTCTGGTCAACACGGCATACCGGTCGGAGAAGCTGGAGCGGATACCCACGCACATGTCGTTCTGGTTCGCATGGTTCCAGTTCCATCCGGATACCGAGTTGTACACGGTACCCTGACCTTAGGCAAGCCCAGTAGGGGCCGGTTGTTAGCTCACGTTAGTAATCACACCGTCGGACATGGTCAAGACGCGGCTGCACACCTCGCTCACTCTGGTGTCGTGGGTCACCAGGATAATCGTCTGCCCAAGCTCCCGGTTGAACTGTTGGAGGAGGCACATGACCTCTTTCGTGTTTTCCGAGTCGAGGTTTCCCGTAGGTTCGTCCGCCAGCAGTAGGGCAGGCTTGGTGACCAGCGCCCGCGCTATGGCGACGCGCTGCTGTTGCCCTCCTGACAGCTCGGTGGGCCTGTGCCCCGAACGTTCCTCCAAGCCCACCAGCTTGAGAGCTTCCGCCGCCGCGGCCTTGGCCTCACGCCGTTGCCAGCCCGCGTACTCGGCGGGAAGCGCGACGTTCTCCAGCGCCGTGAGGACTGGCACTAGGTTGAACTCTTGAAACACAAAGCCCATCCGTTTCGCGCGCATTTGCGTGCGCTCGCGGTCGCTCAGCCCTGTGACGTCGTTGCCGTCGATAACCAGGCTCGGCGGCGGAATCGTCCTCCGGTCAGCCGAATGCAACAGACCCAGGATGTGCATCAACGTGCTCTTACCGCAGCCGGACGGTCCCATGATGCCCACCATCTCGCCGGCCTCCACCGAAATGTCAATGCCGCGAAGAGCGCGTACGACGTTGTTGCGGTTTAGCCGGTACGTCTTGTGAAGGTTGTGCGCTTCCAAAAAGGCCATACCGTTCCTAGCCGTACCTCAGCGCTTCTACGGGATCTAGACGGGCTGCCTTCCAAGCGGGTAGCAGACCGGCCAGCGCTCCGAGAATTGTCGAAAAAGTTACGCCCAGCGCCGCAATCCAGGGAGTCAACCGGAACAGTATGATCCCGGAAACCTGGCCGGCGTCGTTGGCGAAGTAGACGACAATACCGGCAAGGCCCAGCCCGGTCAGCCCGCCAACAAAACCCATGACCCCCGCCTCCCAGACCAGCTCTTGCATAATCCTCCGCCGTGTCGCGCCGATAGCCCGCTTGATGCCGATTTCCCGGGTGCTCTCCGCAACGCTTATCGTCATGGTGTTGATCACGGAAAGACCTCCAACCACTACGCTGATCAAGGCCACACTCAGGATGATAGCGTTGAAGATAGCGATGGTAGACCCAAACTGCTCGTCAAAGTCTTCACCGGAAGCAGCCCGTAATCCGGGGAAACTCGTTTCAATGGCCTGAATCAGCGAGGCTGTGTCAGCCCCTGCTTCCGGGTACACCAGCACCATCGACGTCAGCTCTTGGCCGGCTGGGTCCACATCTGATGGAACGGCTCTGTCACGGGCCAGCATCTCCTGCCCGGCGGTCCACGGGATGATGGCGGTCGTGTCAAAGAACGTCAGCGTCGGCTCCAGCACGCCAATCACTTCGAATGGAACGCCCCGTATGTCAAAAGTGTCGTCTGGGTTGGTGTCAAACTTTCTGGCTATGTCCGCGCCCAGAACGACTACTCGCTGTCCCTCATCTTCCAGTGTAGTCTCCCGCCCCTGGGCGACCTCTGTGCGAAATGTCTCGTACCCTAGGTCGAAGCCGGCCCTGTAAGCGACGACAAAGTCCGGCGAGACAAAGCCGGAACCGCTGTCATCAGGGTCAAGGAGGAATTCCACCCGTGGCGCTGCAACCGCCACCCCATCGATTTGGGCAATTTGGTCAACCACACTGGCGTACATGGGGGTCAGGCCGAAACCAAAGGCGGGATTTGTCACATCACTGACCAGTATCTTGTTGTCGAAGTAGGTGGAGCCAACGTCCACTATGGCGGTGAGCTTGTTGGCCATGGCGCTCATGACAATGAGCGTCCAAATGCCCACGGCAATGCCGAGGACAGTAAGTGAGGTTCGTAGCTTCCGGCGCGCCAGACTGCGGAGCAAGCGTCGTACCCTCCTGAGGCGAAAGAAGAGAGTTTTATAGATTCTTGTAAGCGATTTCTGGCCGTGCCTACGGCTGGAAGCCTACATATTCAGTTTAGCACAAAGCCGTGGATCATATGGGTATCTCAGACTGTGGTCACACGAATGGAATTGCAGAAGGCGGGTATAATGGTCTGCAGTAGTAATGGATAGATACCCTGGCCACAAGCCCTCCTTGCCGGTCAGGTGAAGGACTCTAGCTAGCTTACAAAGGAAACCGTATGCAAACAATGAATCTCAGTCCCGTAATCCTTGGCTGTATCGCCTTTTTTCTGACCGCCGTTGTCGTGATCGTCCTCGCAGTTGTCGTTCTCTCTAACCCTGCGTCCGACGACGATAGGACGCTAACCCTGGTCTACTGGCAAGCTCCTTCCATCGCCAACCCCTATCTTTCCGGTGGATTCAAGGACCGAGATGCGGGGGCCATCACCCTGGAACCGCTGGCCAAGTACGATCCCGACGGCGCTCTAGTACCGGCGCTTGCCACCGAAATCCCGACCCTGCAAAACGGGGGCATCTCCTCGGACCTGACCTCCATCACGTGGAGGCTCAGGAACAACCTCAAGTGGTCGGACGGCAGCCGCCTAACCGCCCATGACGCGGTCTTCACCTGGCAATACTGCGTAGATGAAGCCACGGGGTGTACTGCTAGCAGCTCCTTCGCAGATGTAACATCCGTCGAGGCTTTGGACGACCTGACCGTGAAAGTCACCTTCCACGCTCCCACGCCGTATCCATATAGTGCCTTCGTAGGCGCGGGAGTACCCATTCTCAGCCAGTCCCAGTTCGCAGAGTGCATCGGCGCGGCTGCCGCGGGATGCGACGACGAGAACTACGCGCCCTTGGGCCCGGGGCCGTACCGTATAGTAGAGTTCGTGCCCGATGAGAAGGCCGTCTACAAGCGCAATCCTCACTACTACGGCGAGATACCCTACTTCAGGCGCGTTGTCCTCGAAGGTGGCGGCGACGCCCTCTCCGCCGCCGAGGCCGTTCTCCGAGACGGCGAAGTCGACTACGCCTGGAACCTCCAGGTAGCCCCCGAGACCCTCGCCGGTCTGGAAGCTGGTGGCAAGGGTAGGGTGGTCTCCGCATTCTCAAGCCTGGTGGAGCGCATTGTCCTGAACCAGACTAATCCTGACCCAAGTCTCGGAGAAGACCGCTCCGAGTACTTGGACGGTACAAATCCCCATCCCTTCCTCACCTTCCCGCCCATCGCCCAGGCCATGTCTATGGCCATCAACCGCAGCCTGATTTCGGAGCGGCTATACGGGTTTGCCGGTGAGCCTACGTGCAGCCTCATCGTCGGTCCCCCTGTGTACGTCTCCACCGCCAACGATGGCTGTCTCGCCCAGGACATTGACGGCGCCAACAAGCTGCTCGACGACAACGGCGTGATCGACACCGACGGAGACGGCGTCCGCGAATACAACGGCGTTCCTCTGCGCATCAGGTACCAGACCTCCACCAACGATGTCCGGCAGGAGACCCAGACCCTCGTCAAGGACTGGTGGGCGCAGATCGGCATCGAGACCGAGATCATCCACCACGACGCCGCAGTCTTCTTTGGCGGCGACCCCGTAGATGACAAGGAACAGGCTTACATCCGCTTCTTTGCGGATGTCGAGATGTACGCCACCGGCCCGGACATCGACCCTCAGCAGTATCTTGTTGGCTTGACCTGCGACGAGATACCGGACGCAGACAACAACTGGAGCGGAGGCAACGTCGCCCGGGCCTGCAATCTTGACTTCGATGAGCTGGTCGAGCAGCTTACCCACACCTCCATCGGCCCAGAGCGCACCGATCTTGTCAAGCGCATGAACGACATGCTGGTACAGGGCTACTACGAGCTTCCGCTGGTGAACCGGGGCAGCGTTTCCGCCCACCTGGACACTCTGAGGGGCGTTCGAATCAATGGCTGGGACAGCGAACTGTGGAACATCGCCGAGTGGCGCCGTTGATTTAGCTGCGTCGGGCAGGTGCATGTGACCATGGTCATGACTATGATATTATAGAAACAGACTAGGTTTGGAGAGAACGGCGTGGCGGATGCAAACAACAACACACACAGCGGCACGCGGACTATGAAGGCGTCTGAGTTCAAGTCCAAGTGCCTTCAGCTCATGGACGAAGTGGCCGAAGGTGGAGGCGAGATCGTTATCACCAAGAACGGGAAGCCGGTCTCCCGTCTGGTGCCATACCGAGAACGGCCCAAGTCTCTCTTCGGCATTGACCGGGGACGGATGAAGATAGTGGGCGACATCATCAGTCCCATCGATGTCGAGTGGGAAGCGGAAGTCGATCCTGACCGGGTGTTGAATCCATGATCCTTGCGGACACCAATACGCTTATATGGTTGAGGACTGGTGAATCTCGCTTGGGAACAGGCGCAAGACAGACGCTTGATGGCGCCCTCCGCGACCAGGAGCTCGCCGTGTCCGCCATGACTTTCTGGGAAGTCGCGATGCTCAGGAGCAAGGGCAGGTTGAACTTTCCCGAGGACGTCGGGCTGTGGCGTCGAGAAGTGCTCGGCCAAGGAGTCGCGGAGATCCCAGTCGACGGCGAGATTGCAATCCGAGCCAACGCTTTGCCCGACTTCCACGCAGACCCCGCCGACCGCATCATTGTGGCGACGGCCTTGGAGGGTCACAGGCTCATCACCGCCGACGACCGCATCCTCCAATGGAGCGGCAGCCTCCACAGGCTGGATGCCAGGTTGTGATTGCGACTGCTAGGCTACACAGGTGATCCTGTCAGTCCCTGCATTCCGCGGAGGAGCCACATCTCGCCTAGGTGGCTGAATCCGTGGGTAAGCATGTTTTCCATGAGTATCTGGACGGCGGGTCGCTCGCCCACTGGGATGAAGGTAAACACCCTCTCCAGGTCGGCGTCCGTGATGGAGGCCAGGTACTCGTCGGTGGACTTCCAGACGGCCCGCATGTAGGGCAGGAACTCCTCAACGGACGGGATACGAATCGCGGCGGCCTCCTCGGCGGTCATGCCGGATCCCTGGAGCGCGGGATCCAGCCCGAACCGCTCGTGCCAGCCCCCTTCCAGCCACACCGTAGCCCTTCCATCCTGGAGCAAGTACCGGATGATGTTGTCCTCCGTACGCACGTAGTGCCAGAGAGTGAAGGCAAGGTGGTTGCCTCCCTGGGGCGGCCTCCATTGGAGTTGCTCCGGAGTCAGGTCTTTTGTGGCGGTTTCCAGCGCCTCGTGCAGACGCCGGATGTGGGAGCCAATGAACTGGACTTTAGTCATTGCTACACCTCGTAGTCAAATGCGTAGGCGGCGGGCTAAATCGAGTATGGAACGGCGCACCACGCTAGTCAAGGGTGGTTGTGGGTCTACAGAACCTGGATGTCGAGGCGACAGTGGTCACTGGGGCCCCACTCGTCGGGTGTGTTGAGAGCGTGAACCTGTACCCTTTCCGCAAGGCCGCGAGATGCAAATACGAAGTCCAGTTGGCGAGTGGCCGACGCGGGTGACTGCTGGGTAGAGTGGTAGGTGGGAACATTCAGACTGTCCTTGGGAAGCTCCCCGGGCCAAGGGCCGGCCTGCCGACCGCGAGGTGCCTGTGGTCCGCAAAACTTCAGCCCCAAGGCCTCCATCCTAGTGAATACCGACCGGTAACGCTCTGCCCAGTACCGGCTACCGTACTCACCATAGCCATGAAGAATGTTCAGGTCTCCGGCGGCAATGATGCGATGGTCGCCTTGGCGGCCAATAAGTTCGGACAGGTCGGAGATGATGCGGTGGGCTGAGCCGTCGGACATAATCCAACTGCTACCGGTCATTTCGTGGGGGTACCTCCACTGGGAATACATGGAGAGCAGGATGATGGGGTCGGCGTCCGGCAGGGTTACCATGGCGGCCACCAATGATCCTGGCAGGCTGACGGCGAACTCACTGGGAGTGGCATCAGGCAGAGGCCTTGAGTGTATCCATTGAACGCCAACTCGGTTAGAGAACTTCGCAATTGCCGCCCGCCATCGCTGGGGCGTGGCATAACCGCCGGTTATCTCCCAGGGCGCCGGGTCAACCTCAACCCGCCCGGTCACATCGGGAGGTGGCTCCTTGGCCTCTTGCAGCAGGGCCAGATCCACATCCATATCCGCAAGGGCGCGCCAAGGCTCGTCTCTTCTAGCGATATTCCAAGATATGATGCGCACCAAATCCTCCCACTAAGGCATCGATTATAACAGGCTGGGGAGCCTCAGCACGGCAGCATCCCATGGGGTGTTTGTCTGAAAAAGGCCCTGCCGAAACGCTAGTGCCAATGATGACATGATTTCAACGCCGTTACACCTTCTGCTAAAATGATGGGGTATCCTGGCTTGGGCTGGTGACATGACGGAGCAACCAACGGACATCAAAGCGCTCTTGGCGCAGATACTGAGGACGCCCGCGAATACGGCGGCTTTCTCCTTCATCCGCTACGTGGGCACGCACATGAGCGAGGAACAGCAGGCGGAGTTTCTCAACGGACTGTTGCAGAAGGCCGTCGAGAGCAGGGAAGCGGGAGACGCCTCGGCGCTGTGGGACTACCTGGAGGTATGGGAAGAACGGGGTAGGGCCCTAGCCGGAGCGCGGGCGCGGGGCGTAGAGGTGGAGGGGATACCGTGGTCGACTGTTCCGTCGCCGCTGAACCAGGCCAAGTTTGCCCTGATCACCACGGGCGGGGTTTACGTGGAGGGCCAGGAACCTTACGAGACGGACGGGCCGGAAGGCTTAGGCGACTGGTCGTGGCGGGCGATTCCCAAGAATGTCCCACGCCATGATCTGCGCCTGGCTCACCTGCATTACGACCTCTCCGGGCCTCGTGAGGACATCAACTGCGTCTTCCCGCTGGACAGGATGGTGGAGCTGGAGCGGGAGGGAGTCATAGGGAGCCTTGCGGACACCAACTACTCGTTCATGGGGTTCATACAACGCCCAGACCTGCTCAGTGCCGAGACCGCCCCCCAAGTGGCGAAACGCCTCAAAGCCGATGGCGTTCAGGCCGTGGTGCTCACCTCCACCTGACCGGTGTGCAACCGGTCCGGCGGACTGATAGCAAGGGCAATAGAAGCGGAAGGAATCCCCACGGTGCTCGTCATGATGTACAAGGAGATGGCGGAGAAAGTCCATCCCCCTCGCGTTGCCCACGTCCGTTTCCCATTTGGACGGCCGATGGGTGAACCGAACAATGCGGACCAGCACCGCGTGATACTGGAAGACGCACTGAGCGTTCTGGAAACGGCCACAGAAGCGGGTACGGTTGTCAGCCTGCCATATCGCTGGAGACGTGAAGACTACAAGCGGATACGGGCGGAGCGGGCTGGCAGCGCGTAGATTGGGCGGCTGAGCTAGGACAACGTAAAGCTCTTGAAGCCCTCGGCGTATTCCATTCCGTGCTCTTTGCCCGCCTGGCGCTTCCACTCTTTCATACGCTCCCCGGCTGTTGCGCCGACCTGGCTCTCGTGCGCCAGCAGCGCCTGAACTGCGATATCTATACTGGAAGAGACGTCCACCCACTTGTTGGATATGTCGTGCCCTATGATCAGCACCTCGCGCACTTTGTGAGGCTCCAAACCCTCCTCCAGCAGTTCGGGGAAGGTCAGGTGGTCGCGTGCGGCGGGGTAGACGGCGGATAGCGCGGCTTCACCTGCCGCGAAATGGTCGGGATGGCCCAGGTAGCCGGTGCCGGTCAGCGTGCGCGTGGGGCTGGTGGTGATGAGGATGTCGGGACGGAAGCGGCGTATCTCACGGGAGATGTCGCGGCGCAGTTCCAGGGTGGGCTCCAGGTAGCCGTCGGGATAATCCAGAAAGACCACGTCCTTGAGTCCCAGGATTTTGCCCGCGTCTATCTGCTCCTGCCTGCGTATCTCAGCTAACTGCTCTGGCGTGATGTCGCGGTCGGAGGTGCCTTTGCTGCCGTCCGTACAAAGGACGTAGACGAACTCTATGCCCTCTCTGACCCACCTGGCCACGGAAGCGGAGCAACCGAACTCGGCGTCATCCGGGTGGGCTACTACTACCATGCCCCGTTTGTAGGGCTGCTCCTTGGACTCTTCAGCCATGCCTTACGACCTCCTGACTAGATGTTAGAACGAGATCAAGCAGCGCTTGGGGCGATTCGGCCACGGCATGTGGCGTCACGCCGTCCAGGACACGATGTGCCTGCGGAATTCCCCAGACCGCGTGACAGCTCCAGCATCCCGCGGCCTGCGCCGCTTCTATGTCGGCTGCGCCGTCACCCACGAACATCGTAGCTGCCGCATCCGCCTGGATCCGGCCCAGCGCCATGTGTATTCCTTCAGGGTCGGGTTTGTAACGGGTCACGTCCTCAAAGCCCACCATGACGGGGAACATGTGCTCCATGCCCAATTCCGTTAGCTCGTGCCATGCGCCGACCTGCCGGCCGTCTATCTCAACGTCGCGCGCCTTCTGGGTCACTATGCCCAGTTTGACGCCTCTGTGGTGAAGCTCCTGGAGCATCTCCGCCACGCCTGGAAGCAGCTTGATTACACCGGGCGGCTTGTTCCAGTAGGCGCTTCTGTACGCTTCAAAAAGCCCCGGATTGCGCCCGTCCCGCGCCTCCAGGTCGTCCAGCACATTCTTGAGCTGGCGGCCCTTCAGCCCAAGCATGAACGCTTCGGCATCGGCATCTATGGCCGCACGGTTGAAAACCAAGCCAAGTGAATTCACGCGCGCCTGTAGTGAGTCAACGAGAGTATCGTCGAAGTCAAAGAGAACCGTGCTGAGGCGCAAGCTAGGCCCGTCCCGCCATTCTATCTGCGAAACGCTGGTCTACGTTGCGGGGCCACTCGCGCTTCCGGTCGTCCCGTACGTTGACGGTTAGCCTGCCCAGACCCTGTATCTCCATGTCGATGACATCCCCGTCCTGGATTGCGCCGAGGCCCTGATGGTTGGTGCCTGTAGCAATGATGTCGCCGGGGTCAAGGGTGGTTATGGAAGAGACCCATTCCACACAGCGGGCCACGCTATGGGCCATGTCGCTGGTGGAGAGGTCTTGCCGGATTTCGTTGTTCACCCACAGCTTTATGGGGAGGTCCTGCGGGTCCGCGATCTCATCCTTGCTGACGATGTATGGACCTATTGGGGCAAAGGTTTCCCAGCTCTTGTTCCAGAAGAAGTTGCCGCCTCCAAGTCCCCTCGCCGAGACGTCGATGAAGTTGACATAGCCGAACACGTAGTCAAAGGCCTGTTCGGCCTTTACATTGGTGGCCTCTTTGCCAATGACCACGCCCAGTTCCGCCTCGTGGTGGAACACGTTGGCCTCGGCCTCCGGCAGGATGATGGTGTCTCCCGGGCCAATGACGGCGTTGCGTGATTTGAGAAAAGCGTGGATGGGTGGCTTCTTTTCAAGAGCGCCGTTCTCCATGTAGTTCACCGCCATGGCGATGAGCTTGCCCGGTCTGGGCAGGGGAGGGGACAACGCTACGCTTTCCAGGGGGACTCCCTGGGAGGACGATACTGCATCCTCCAGCTTGCTTCTAAGGGAGTCGAACCCGGCCATTACGCCGTTGACCAGGTCTTGTGTCGTGACGTGAGGAACGTCCTGAACGGCGTCTGTGACGTCCACGACGTTTCCGTCGGTTACCACGCCCAGTCTTGTGCTGTTGAAAATAACGAGTTTCACTGTCTATCTCCCTGCTGCTTCCCGTGCGGCCTTTTCGGCGCGTGTTTCACGGGGCCATTCGCGTTTCAGAGCGTCCGTTACCTTGAAGTGGAGCCTGCCCAAGCCTTCCGTTTCCATTTCCACAGTATCGCCGTCTTGCAACGGTCCTAAGTCAAGATGGTGGGTTCCCGTGGCAATGATATCGCCGGGGTCAAGGGTGGTGATGGAGGATGCCCATTCGATGCACTCCGGTATCTTGTGAGCCATGTCGCTGGTGTAGAAGTCCTGGTTCAGCTTGCCGCTGACCCATAGCCGGACGTGAGTATTCTGGGGCTGGCTGATTTCGTCGGCGGTGACCAGGTAAGGGCCTATGGGAGCGAAGTTGTGCCACGACTTGATGGGGAAATAGCTGTCGTACGGCGGGTTGCCCAAGTCGCGGGCCGATACGTCGACCAGGTTGACGTAGCCAAAGACGTAGTCGTAGGCATCGGCCTGGCTCACTTTACTGGCCCGTTTGCCGATGACCACTCCCAGTTCGGCCTCGTGTTCGAATATGGATGCCTGATCCGGGGGCAACTCCACGGTGTCGCCGTCTCCGGCGACCGAGTTGGGAGATTTGAGGAAGCCGTTTATAGGGGGCATGTCCGATTCCGGCCCGTGCTCTAGGTAGTTGATGGCCATGCAGAGAATCTTGCCGGGCCTGGGCAACGGCGGTCGGAACGTAACCTGGCTGATGGAGATCCCCTCAGAGCTGTTAGCCTCCTCTTCCAAGCGCTCTCTGTATGTATCGAACACTTCTATGAGGTAGCTGATCAGATCATGAGGCCCCATGTGCGGTATGTCCTGCACAACGTTAGTCACGTCGAATACGTGTTCGCCTCTGACCACGCCTAGTCTAAAGTCGTTGAAATAGGCCAGCTTCATAATTCCCTCCCTACCGGCTATGGAGCATCGTTTGTGATGCCCTCTAGTCGTTGCCTATGATGGGTCGAATGGTAATGGTCTCTTCGCGCCGCGGCCCGGTGGAGATGACGTCCACCGGCACACCTATGATCTGCTCCAAGCGCTTCACGTAGTTTCTGGCGCCCTCCGGCAGGTCTCTGGCGTCCGTTGTGGACGCGGTGGTGCCGCTCCATCCTTCGAATTCCTCGTATACCGGTTCGCAGCGCTCTAGGGCGGTGATGCTGGTGGGGAACTCGCGGATCACCTCTCCATTGAGGCGGTAACCGGTACAGACCTTGATTGTTGAAAAGCCGTCCAGGATATCCAAACGCGTTAGCACAATGGACGTATAGCCGTTCAACTGTGCGCTGTATCTGGCGGCTACGCCGTCGAACCATCCGCAGCGGCGGGGACGTCCGGTGGTGGCCCCGTACTCCTTGGCGCGCTCGCGGATAGCCTCGCCTATTTCATCGGTGAGCTCGGTGACCAGTGGGCCGGAACCCACGCGGGTAGAGTAGGCTTTGAATACGCCTAACACGCCTCCGAGCGACTGGGGCGGTATGCCAAGGCCGGCGACAGCGCCCCCTACAGTGGGCGACGATGAGGTTACATAGGGGAAAGTCCCGTGGTCTACGTCCAGCATGGTGCCCTGTGCGCCCTCCAGTATGATGGAGGAGTTGTCTTCCAGCGCCTCTATGAGCAAGCGTTCTGTGGCGCGTATGTGCGGTTTGAGTCGCTCGCTCCAGCCGCGGCAATACTGGTACATCTCTTCCCAATCTATGGGCTCGCCGCCGTACACCTTGGTGATGATGGCGTTCTTTTGATTGATGACGCTGTGCAAGCGCGGCAAGAACACGTCTTCATCGTTCACTTCCAACAGGTCGCCTATCCTGATGCCTGAACGTGCGACCTTGTCGACATAGGCGGGGCCGACACCCCTGCCCGTGGTGCCTATGGCTGTGGAGCCCCGCGCTTCCTCTTCAAGCCTGTCCAGCGTCACGTGGTAGGGCATGATGATGTGCGCGCGGTCACTGATTGCGATGCGGCTGGTGTCCACGCCTATTCTTTCTAGACCGTCTATTTCCTGGATAAGGACGTCGGGGTCTATCACCACCCCGTTGCCTATGACGCAAGTGACCTGGGGCCAGAAGATACCTGTAGGCACCAGGTGAAAGGCGAACTCTCCGTTGCTGTTGATGACGGTGTGACCGGCGTTGTTGCCGCCGGAGTAGCGGACCACGTACTGGCTGTGCTCAGCCAGAAAATCGACTACTTTCCCTTTTCCTTCGTCACCCCACTGTCCACCTATGACGGCGTATGCCGGCATGAAATACCCCTAACCTAAAGATAGCCCCGAACTCGGGGCAACTGGGGAATTATAACAGCGCAGAGGAGGGTTGGGAAGCGTGAATAGTCAGACTTTGCAGGCGCATTGCTCCTGCTAACTCACCCGTCTCAGAATTGTGGCGCAGCCTTGTCCTCCACCCACACACATGGTGACCAGGCCGGTCTCCTCATCTCTCAGGGATAGCTCCTCCAGCAATTTCACGGTCATAACGGCCCCGGTGGCGCCTATGGGGTGTCCCAGAGATATGCCGCTGCCGTTCACGTTGGTCTTCTCCATATCCAGATCAAGCTCTCGTATGCAGTAGAGAGCCTGAGCCGCGAAGGCCTCGTTTAGCTCTACGAGGTCTATATCGCCAAGCGACATCCCCGATTTCTGCAACACCTTGCGCACGGCGGGAACCGGGCCGGTGCCCATATAAGCGGGGTCGACTCCCGCCACGGCGCGCGACACCCATTCCAGCCTGGGCGTCAGTCCCAGGGACTTGGCCTTTTCCATCGACATCATTACCACGGCGGCTGCGCCGTCGTTGATCTGGGATGCATTGCCTGCGGTGACTGTACCGCCTTCTTTGAAGATGGGCCTCAGCTCGGCCAGCTTCTCCAGCGTGGCGTCGCTGCGGGGCCCTTCATCCCGGTCGATGGAAACATGGTCGCCGCGTTGCTGCGGTACGCTGACCGGCACTATCTGTTCTCCAAAAAGGCCTGCATCCACTGCGTGCGATGCACGCTGATGGCTGAGGAGGGCCATCTGGTCTTGGTCCTCTCTGGTCACTTCAAAACGTGAAGCCACGTTCTCAGCGGTGACGCCCATGTGGTAGTTATTGACAGGGCAGCTAAGCCCCTCTATCAAAGAATCGTCGATGCTGCCCTTGCCCATGCGCAGTCCATCCCAACGTACGTTGCGCATTAGGTAAGGGGACATACTCATGTTCTCCGTACCGCCCGCTACCACAATGTCTGCATCACCCGTGCGAATTAACTGAGCGGCTAGATTTATCGCTTCCAGTCCCGAGGAGCACTGCCGGTTTATGGCTATGACGGGGACCTCCTCCGGAATGCCCGCCTTCAGCGAAGCCAGACGAGGGGCATACCCGGCGTCGGCTGCCTGAAGGACGTTGCCCAGTATTACCTCGTCTACTTCATCGGGGTCTATGCCCGTTCTTTCCAAGGCCGCTTTGATAGCGACCGCGCCCAGGTCGGCTGCGCCGAACGATTTGAATGCGCCGCCAAACCTGCCTATAGGGGTGCGTGCTCCACTAACTATCACCGCTTGTTGCATGATCTGCTCCTTTGTAAAGCCACATTCTCTGCCCTTGAATGTGGAGTGTCAAACTCCCGCCGGTTCACTTGGTGGGCTGACCGGCTGTGTTATGATATGTAAGAATTTGCAGTTAGAGGCATCGGCGGCTAATCTTGATAGGCCATAGGGGAACGTAATGCCTAACTTTGATGAGTTAAGAGTATTTTCCGGCACGGCGCACCTAGATCTTACGGAAGCGATTTGCCAGTATCTGGACATTTCTGTGGGGCAGGCCGACGTATTCAAGTTCACCAATGACAACACGTTTGTGCAGTTCAAGGAGAACATACGCCAGCGGGACGTCTTCATTGTGCAGCCGTTTTCCTACCCGGTAAACGATAAGATAGTAGAGCTTCTCATCATGATAGACGCCGCCAAGAGGGCTTCCGCGGGTAGAGTAACCGCCGTTATCCCGTATTTTGCGTACGGCAGAACGGACAAGAAGGATCAGCCCAGGGTGCCCATCTCCGCACGATTGATAGCGGACATGGTCTCCACGGCGGGAGCCGATAGGGTGCTCACCGTAGATCTGCATGCGGGACAGATTCAGGGTTTCTTCAACATACCGGTGGATGAGTTAACGGCGCTTCCCATACTGGCGCGCTATATTCAAGAAAAGGAGCTGCCGGACGCTGTGGTCATAGGAGTAGACCTGGGAGCCATCAAGCGGGCCAGAGACCTGGCTCAACGCGTCGGCGCCCCGCTGGCCATAGTTGAAAAGAGGCGAATAGGCAACGAAGACAGAGCGGAGACGTTGAACGTTATAGGTGAGGTAGAGGGCAAGATAGCCATCATCGTGGATGATGAAATAGATACGGGCGGCTCCTTGCTATCCGCGGTGGAAGCCCTGGAACAGCGGGGCGTCCGCGAGGTGTACGCCAGCTGTACCCATCCCGTACTGTCAGGCAATGCCGTGGAGAGGATAGGCGGCAGCCGCCTCAAGGAGCTAATTGTCACCGACACGATCCAGATGACGGACGGCAGAAGGCACGAAAAGATAACCGTGTTGTCGGTGGCTCCTCTGCTTGGAGAGGCCATACACAGGATCCATGGGGGGCTGTCGGTGGGAGCGATGTTCCAGTAGAAGATCGGGTGGCCTCCATGGCTGCCAGCAATAATCATGAGCATCTTAACCAGCGCTTTCAAGAAGATAACAGGCTCTAACGATGGCGAGGTCAACAAGCTCAGATCGCTTGTTGATGACATAAACGATTTGGAGCCTGAGTTTGAGAAGCTTTCCGCCGGAGAGCTTGAGCAGACCACGGCTGAACTCAAAGACCTCATCTCAAAGGGCAAGTCCCTGGACGACCTGCTTCCCGACGCGTTTGCCGCTGTCAGAGAAGCCTCCAAACGGACCATAGGCATGAGGCACTACGATGTGCAGCTCTTGGGGGGCATTGTGCTGCATCAAGGCAAGATAGCCGAGATGAAAACGGGCGAGGGAAAGACGCTGGTGGCTACGCTGCCTCTCTACCTCAACGCTTTGGAAGGCAAGGGCGCACACCTGGTCACGGTCAACGACTACCTGGCGAAACGCGACGCCCAGTGGATGGGGCCTATATTCCATTCTCTGGGGCTGAGCGTGGCCTCTCTGCAGCATGACGCATCCTACCTGTTCGATCCGGCTTACGAAGGCGACGGCCCGGCTCTGAAGAACTTGCGTCCCATCAGCCGGCGAGAGGCCTACCACGCGGACATCACCTACGGCACCAACAACGAGTTTGGCTTCGATTACTTGAGAGACAACATAGTGGTCAGCGCGGACATGATGGTGCAGCGCGAGTTGAACTACTCCATAGTTGACGAAGTGGACAATATCCTCATCGATGAGGCCAGGACGCCGCTGATCATCAGCGGCCCCGCGCGCCAGTCCACCAAGCTGTATAACACTATGGCCAAGATGGTGCCGCGGCTCATCCGAGAAGAGGACTACGTCTTTGAAGAGAAGGAACGCACTGTGGTTCTCACGGAGGATGGCATATCAAAAGTAGAGAAGCTTCTGAACCTGAACAATCTCTACGACCCGGAAAACTACGCCCTGACCCACTACGTCGAGAATGCGCTCAGAGCCCAGGTAGCTTACCAGCGAGATACCGATTACGTGGTGCAGAACGGTGAAGTGATTATCGTCGATGAGTTCACCGGACGCCTCATGGCCGGCCGGCGTTATTCGGAAGGGCTTCATCAAGCCATAGAGGCCAAGGAGAACATCCAAGTTAGGCAGGAGAGTCTGACCTACGCTACCGTTACTCTGCAGAACTATTTCCGCATGTACTCCAAACTGGCCGGAATGACCGGAACAGCCGCCACGGAGGCGGAGGAATTCTGGAAGATATATAAGCTGGACGTGGTAGCCATTCCGACCCACAGGCCCATGGTTCGAGAGGACCACACAGACCTGGTTTATAAGAATGAGAAGGGCAAATTCAAAGCTGCAACCTACGCCATAGAGGAGCTGTACAAGGAGCAGCGCCCCGTGCTTGTCGGCACAACGTCAATAGAAGTCTCGGAAAAGTTGAGCGAGACGCTCAAGAGAAGAGGCATTGCCCACCAGGTATTGAACGCCAAGCAACATGAAAGAGAGGCGTCTATAGTATCCCAGGCGGGTCGCTTGGGGGCTGTCACGGTTGCCACCAACATGGCGGGCCGTGGTACGGATATAGTGCTGGGAGGTTCGCCGGAGGGACGCGACGCTGGCGAATGGCAAGAAGAGCATGACAAGGTGGTTGAGTTGGGTGGGCTGTTCATACTTGGCACGGAACGACACGAGGCCCGCCGTATAGACAACCAGCTCAGAGGCCGCTCCGGCCGCCAGGGAGACCCGGGCACCACCAGGTTCTACGTGTCGCTGGAAGACGAGCTGATGCGCAAGTTCGGCGGCGATAGGATCAAGAAGGTCATGGAGTGGGCCGGGTTGGAAGAGGAAGTGCCCATTCAGTCCCGCATGGTGACCAAGGCCATTGAAAGCTCGCAAGTTAAGGTGGAAGCTACCAACTTCGACATCAGAAAACACCTGGTGCAGTATGACGACGTGGCCAATGCTCACCGCAGCGTTATCTATGGCGACCGCCGCAAGGCGCTATCGGAAGCCGACCTCAAGGAAAACATCCAAGAGATGATACACCGCGAGTTGGACTCGGTGGTGGCGACGAACACGTCGGGCCGCGATAGTGAGAACTGGTCGCTCGATGTGATGGAAGCGGAGTTGCTCACTATAATGCCGCTGCCCCACGATCTCAGACTGGAGAGCCTTGAAGAGATGGCTCCGGTGGAGATGCTGGACGCTTTGGAAGGTCACGCCGATGCCCTCTACGCGGAACGTGAAGAACAGGTTGGGCCTGAGCAAATGCGCGCCTTGGAGAGAGCGGTGATGCTGCGCGTAATCGATTCGCACTGGGTGGAACATCTTACCGCTATGCAAAACCTGCGCCAGGGCATAGGTCTGCAGGCCTACGGACAGCGTGATCCGCTTGTGATGTACAAGAAAGAAGCACACCAGCAGTTTAATGACCTGCTGGGCCGCATTCAGCACGACATTGTGCACACCATCTACCACATGGTGCCGGTCCAGAACGGAGCCTCCAGAAACGTCCAGCGAAGCCGGTTGGTTGATGCCAAGATGGTGGCTTCCAAGCCCAGCGTGATGGCTGGAGCGATGGGAACGGCAAGGGCCTCCGCCGGAGGGGCAAGCGGCGCGAGAAAAGTGGGCCGCAACGACTCTTGCCCCTGCGGCAGCGGTAAGAAATACAAGAGATGCCACGGCGCGGCAGCCTGACGCCGCCACAAACCTCTTCCCCCTTGATGAGGGAAGATTGAGATAGGGGTGAATCGCAAGAATGTACCGCATAGAAGATAATCCTGAACTGTTTGCACAGCAACTGGGGATCAAACCGGGTGCCACTGCAACTACCCTTAACGCGCCGGAAGCCTTCGCAGCCGCTCTGAGCCAGGGAATGCCGGATGAGGCGCACTTCATAGACGCTGGCAGAATATCCATGTTCGATTCCAACGTGACGGTATACTGGCCGGAGGATATGGACGATCTGAAAGAGACGGTTAACTGGCGGGTTCAAGACCAGTCCACGCCGATAACCGGTTTTTGGGTGGTGATTCCCAAGAAGCCCGTGGCCGAGTTGCGGGATAGCGACCTCCTCTTTGACGATATCCTGAATCTTGTCCTGCCCAGCGGCCTGGTGGACAACAAAATCCTTACCTTTTCCGAGGAAGAGTACGGCATTCGCTTTGTCCCTCGCATTGGCTCTGAGCCATCACCAGTGCAATGAACAACCTGGAGCTGACTTCCATCTTCAACGGAATCGCCGCGCTTTCCGAGCTGAAGGGCGAGAACATCTTTGTCGTCATGGCTTATCAAAGAGTGGCGCAGGCCATCCGGTATCTTCCGGTGGAGCTTGAGCAGTACGTCCGCGAAGGCAATGACCTCAAGGAGATCGACGGCATTGGCGACGCCATCTCCCAGAAGATACACGAGCTGCTGGAAACAGGCCGTTCGCGGTTCTACGAGGAGCTGAAGGCGGAGTTCCCCGAAGGGCTTATCGACATTATGGAAGTCCCCGGCGTGGGCCCCAAGAAAGCCCTCAGGCTCACCACGGAGCTTGGCATAAAGTCCGTGCCGGAGTTGGAAGAAGCGCTGGAGGACGGACGCGTGGAGCAGTTGCCCGGGTTTGGCGAAAGAAGCGCCGCGAACATGCTTCGCCGTCTGGGTAATCGTAATAAATATGCCTGAAAAGAGATCCAAAAGAACCGGCGCGCAGAAGCAGGCGGCACAGGAAGTCGTAGCTTGCTTGAAGCTGGCCATCCAGCAGGGCACGCCATGGCCCAGGGCTTTGCTGGACGCCGTTGCCGCCTGGCCCCTTGCCGAAGAACGGCTGGACGGTGTCGATTACCGGTACCTGCTGCTGGGTGAAGCCTTCGACTGGTTGACCCTGGCGGGACGTCTGCTCAGCGAGGTAGACGGTTTGGTCCCCGCCGAGGAGAGGACGGCTCTTCTGTTCGAAGGGTCCCTGCCCAGTGACGACCTCTGGTACCAGTTCGAGGACCTGATTGGCCCCGAGAAGCGAGGAGCGCACCTCAACTACTACTACGGCGTAATTGTGGAGGAAGCGCTCCTTCTCTCGGTGGAAGAAACGGTGCGCAAAGAGCGCATCTCGCAAGGGCTGCCCGACTCGGAGGAGCTCAGCGACATAGCGTTTCGGCGTGTCTACGGCGAAACCCAGGAATCGTTGCTGCAGGCATTCCGACAGGAAATGGCGAGGCCTGACAGCGATTCCATCACCATAACCGAGCTAAAGGAGTTCACCTACTGGCTGTTCAAGCGCCGCGTAAACTCGTCAGAGAGCGCAAGAGTAGCCAGCGACACCAAAAAGGGTCTAGTTAGACTCTCCGGTATGAACGGCCTGAGGTAGCGGATTCCAAGACTCCGGCTATCCGCCAAACTGCTGGACAAGCTCCTGGATACGCGCTTGACGTTCTCTGGCTGCTTCCAAACGTTGCCGTTCTCTCTCTACTACTTCCTCCGGAGCCTTGGAAGTGAACCTTTCATCTTCCAGGCGGCGCTCTGAGCGGTGAATCAGGTCTTGGGATGTTTGCAGCTCCTGTTCCAACCGGCGTTGCTCCGCGGCCAGATCCACTACGTCGCCCATGGGTATGTAGACCGTAGCGCTGCCCACCACCAGCGACACGGTTTGATTAGCCGGGGGTTGCTGGTTCGGCCTGATGACATGGAGAGGTTCGATGCGGGCCAGGGCTTTGATAGCCTCCGATTCTTCAAGAATTACGTGGTAGGCGGAGTCCGAGGCTATCAGCACTTCCAGCCGTTGTTGCGGCTCAATCTTAAACTCGGCGCGTATATTGCGCACTGCGCGCACTACCGCGCTGACCAAGTCCACCTCTTCTTCCGCCAAGTGGTCGATTGCCCCTGGGTTGGTCTCCGGGTAGGGCGCTATCATAATGGATTGAGGCAGGTCTCCTTCACGGGGTAGGGCCTGGACCAGCCGTTGCCATAGCTCTTCAGTAATGAACGGCATGAAGGGGTGCAGCATTCTGAGAGTGCGCTCCAAAACGTGAGCCAGCATTGTCAATGGCTCCCTGTCGCCGTGGCGCAGACGCACCTTGCTCATTTCTATGTACCAATCCGCGAACTCGCTCCAGATGAAGTCGTAGAGCTCGCGCTCCGCTTCTCCAAACTGGAACTCCTCCATCAGCTTGCCCACGTTCTCGGTGACGCGGTTGTGCCTGCTCAGTATCCATCTGTCCTCACGATGCAGGGGCGTGGGAACCCGCGACCATCCGGAGAGATCGTCCGC
>CAYVEN010000025.1:0-22430 GCA_964450505.1 uncultured Dehalococcoidia bacterium
GAAAGCTACTGACCATCCTCAACTCTATGGTCAAGAACCAAACTCCATGGAACCCCGTATATGCTTGACTACCAACACAGTTGCTGAGCTTGTCGAAGGGCGCGAGCGGGCTAGAAGTGGTATTACGACCAGCGGCGGTATTACCAACACGTTAGCGAAAACGTAACTCGGCTCTTGGGTTGTTTGTCTCCAATGATGGTGCTATAATCCCGTTAGTTATTGGTTCTCCAACCTCAATTGTTTGTTTTGGAAAAGTGGGTTTCGCCCCACTTTTTTGTTCAGTTAGGGGATTGTTGAACAGAGCATACGAGGAGGTGGCTGGCTATGAAGAGCGACTTCTTGATCGCGCTAACCCAGCTTGCCGCAGAAAGAGGCCTGCCTAGGGAGATGGTGCTTGGCGCCATTGAAGCCGCACTGGCCTCCGCCTACAAGCGAGATAATCTGGCCGCCAGCCAGAATATTTCGGTCAGCCTGAACCCAGGCACTGGCGACATCCGGGTCTACGTTCTCAAGAACGTGGTGGGCGAAGTTGAAGACGACAAGACGGAGATGACCCGCGCCGAGGCTAAGAAGTTTAAGTCGGATGCCGAGATCGGCGATATCATCAAGATAGAGTCCACCCACAACCTATCCGGGCGCATCATTGCCCAGACCGCCAAGCAGATGGTCATGCAGCGTCTCCGCGAGGCGGAAAGGGAACTGGTTTTCGAGGAGTACTCGGACCGCTCGGAGGACGTGGTGACGGGCACCGTCCAGCGTATAGAAGCGCGGCAAACCGTTGTCGACCTTGGCCGTACCGAAGCTGTGCTGCCCGACCGCGAGCAGGTGTCCACCGAAAGGTACCGCCAGGGACAGAAGATGAAGTTCTACATAGTAGAGGTGGCAAGGACCGCCAAAGGACCTGAGATCATAATCTCCAGGTCCCATAGGAACCTGCTCAAGCGCCTCTTTGAGATGGAAGTCCCTGAAATATACAACGGCATAGTGGAGATCAAGGCCATCGCCAGGGAGCCCGGCTCCAGAAGCAAGGTGGCCGTGGTCGCTTTGCAGGAAGGTGTCGATGCCGTGGGTTCCTGCGTTGGCCTGCGAGGCATAAGAATCCAGAACATAGTCAACGAGCTTCAGGGCGAAAAGATTGACGTGGTGCAGTGGCACCGCGATCCTTCCTCCTTCATCTCCAATGCGTTGAACCCGTCGCAGGTGCTATACGTCTCCTTGAATGAAGAGGAGAACAACGCCACCGTGGTTGTGCAGGACAAGCAGCTTTCTCTGGCTATAGGCAGGGAAGGCCAGAATGCCAGGTTGGCGGCCAAGCTAACCGGCTGGAAGATAGACATTCTCAGCTCCGCCGACGTTGAGTTGGAGCGTCTGCGCAAGCCCGCTCCCGCTCCGGCAGTCGCCAAACCTGTATCGGAGGCTCCAGCCGAGCCGGTAGAGGTGTTGGATGAAAAGGTTGAGGTGGAACCGGCGGTGGCTGCAGACGCAGCAGTGCCCGTGGCTGAGGCGGAACCGGTTGAAGCTGAACTGGGAGAGCTGGCGGCAGAGGCGCAGCCCGTTGTGGTAGAGGTCGAGGAGGAGGCGCTGGCGCCTGTGGCTGTCGAAGATGATTGGTCGGACTTCACTATAGAAGAAGAGGAAGTGGAAGAGGTTGAAGAGGTGGAGGAGATTCCTCTTACGGACGATATCTGGCAAGTGCCTCAGCTTACTCCCACAGGGGGAGGTTCCCAGATTAGATTTGCCGAGGACCTCGTGGTGCCCAGGGGCGGCGAAGGAAGGCGTGGCAGAGGGGGCAGGCGGGGCAAACGCCGCAAGGGCGCCGCAACATAAGGGCCGGCAATAAGCTAGTGGGGGAGGGCAGTGCGGCAGCGTCATAGACCTCTGAGGCGTTGTGTGGCCTGTGGTAGGCAGGCTGTGCAAAAAGAGCTTGTACGAATCGTCAAGACCCCCCTTGGAGAAATACTGGTTGACCAGGGGAGGCGGAAGACCGCGGGGCGCGGGGCCTATCTGTGCGGAAGGCGTGGGTGCTGGGAGCAGGGACTTAACAGAGGTAGGCTGGAACACTCGCTCAAGGGTAAGCTCGCCGCGGGTGATAGGGAAATTCTGCAGGAATTCGCCAAGACCTTAGACAGCCAGGAATAGGTTGGATTTGCCATGGAAAGAGAACGTCAGGCTACACAGACAACAGACAAACCCCAAGCGCAGCAGGAGCAGCGCGCCAGGACAACCGTCAGGGTCGTCAGGATACCTGAAGCTATCACTGTGGCAAACTTTGCCGAGATGCTCAAGGTTAGCCCCATAGACATGATGAAACAGCTCATGCGGGCTGGAATCATGGCCAACATAAACCAGGCCGTCGACTTTGACACGGCGGCGGCGCTGGCTCCACTCTTCGGCTACAAGGTAGCTCCATTGGAGGAAAGAGCGAAGAAGTCCACCGCTGTAGAAGAGGCGGAAGAGGACGCATCTGCGCTGGAGGAAAGGTCTCCCGTGGTCACCATCCTGGGCCACGTGGACCACGGCAAGACAACGCTGCTGGACAACATTCGCAAGACCAGGGTAGTTGAGCGAGAGGCCGGAGGCATCACTCAACACATCGGCGCTTACCAGGCCGAGTACAACGACCGGATCATCACTTTCTTGGACACCCCCGGCCATGAGGCCTTCACTACCATGAGGGCGCGCGGCGCAGAGGTTACGGATATAGCCATCCTGGTAGTGGCCGCGGACGACGGAATAATGCCGCAGACCGTGGAGGCAATAGACCATGCCAAGGCGGCCGACGTCCCCATTGTGGTGGCCATAAACAAGATAGACCGTCCCAACGCGGACATAGACCGCGTCAAGAGGCAGCTTTCGGAGAACAACCTACTCATTGAAGAGTGGGGCGGCGACGTTATCGCGGTGCCGGTGTCGGCTGTGACCGGAGAAGGCGTGGACGACCTCCTGGAAAACATCCTTGTCGTCTCCGAAATTTCGGACTTCAAGGCAAACCCCAGCCGATCCGCACAGGGAGTGGTGTTGGAGGCCAAGCTGGACAAGAGCCGAGGCCCCGTAGCCACTATGTTGATCAAAAGCGGCACCCTCAACGTGGGCGATATCCTGGTCATAAGCTCAATTACCGGTAGAGTCAAAGCGCTTGTGGACTACGCAGGCAAACGGATACGTTCCGCCGGGCCGTCCACTCCTGTCGAAGTGCTTGGCCTGAACGAACCCCCAGCCGCCGGCGACACCTTCAAGGTAGCGCCGAGCGAAAGGGAGGCCAGAACGGCGGCGCAGCTTGCGCGGCGGCAGCACGAATCCAGGCGTCAGGTGAGCTTGGAAGACATAATGAGCCGCATCCGCACCGGAGAGACGAAGGAGCTGAACCTGGTGCTCAAGGCTGACGTACAGGGAAGCATAGAAGCCGTTCGCGACGGTATCCTCCAGTTGAGCACGGACGAGACCCAGGTTCGCATCATCCATGCCGCCTCCGGCTCCATAACGGAGAGCGACGTGTTCCTGGCCTTGGCATCGGAGGGCATAGTCATCGGCTTCAACACCACGATACAGCAGAGCGCCCGCCAGGTAGCAGACGCCGAAAACGTGGAAGTGCGGTTCTACAGCATCATCTATCAGCTATTGGATGACGTACAGAGCACAATAAAGGGCATGGCCGCTCCCACGGTGAGAGAGGTGATAGACGGCCACGCCACGGTCAGAGCCGTCTTCAGCCGCGGCAGGACCTCCAAGATAGCCGGCATATACGTCACGGACGGCCGGGTCGTAAGGAACTCGTCGGCCCGTCTATCGCGCAACGGCGGCGTTATATTCGATGGATCTCTATCGAGCCTGCGTCACTTCAAAGACGACGTCCGCGAACTGACTTCGGGATACGAAGGAGGCGTGATGCTAAACGGCTTCAACGACTTTGAGGAAGGGGACACCCTGGAGTTCCACCGGCAGGAGCAGGTCTCCTAACAGCTGCCCCGGTCTCCAGGCCTCTACGGCTTCAAGCTCCATTCCCAACTCCCAAGGACATTCCAATGAGCAGGCGAATTGAACGTGTCAACGAGCTGGTTCGCAAGGAACTGAGCGGTCTGCTGGCAACCGAAATGAACGATCCCAGGCTGCCTCTGCTGGTCAGCGTCACTCATGTTGATGTCTCCGCCGACCTGCGCCAGGCCAAAGTCTACGTGAGCGTGATGAGCCATGAAGAGGAGAAGCGCTCCACCGTAGAGCTTCTTCAAAGAGCATCCGGTTTTCTCCATAGAGAGCTTAAGGCCAGAGTCGCTTTGCGCTATGTTCCCGTGCTCTCTTTCCGTCTGGACGAGTCCATAGAGAAGGGCCTGGAGATGCTTCAGTTCATGGATAACGTTGAATCGGAGAGGTCGGCCAGTTGAAACGGCCCAGCCACGGTATTTTCAACGTGGACAAGCCGCCGGGCATCACCTCCATGGACGTGGTGCGCCAGATCAAGCGGTTCTCCTCTCAGCGGCACGTGGGACACGCCGGGACGCTTGATCCGGTGGCCACGGGAGTCCTGCCCGTTTGCCTGGGTCAGGCCACCCGCCTCATGCAGTTCATTGTCAACACAGGCAAGGAGTATCTGGCCACCGTCCATCTGGGCGTATCCACCGATACTTACGACAGCTTAGGCGAAGTAGTCCACAGGCAAGACGCCTCGGACGTAACCGCCGGGATGATAGAGGCCGCCCTGGCGCCTATGAGAGGCGTTGTCGAGCAGACGCCCCCCGCCTTCAGCGCGCTGAAAAAGCAGGGACGCCGTCTCTATGCGCTGGCACGGGACGGCGTAGCGGTGCAAGCCCCTCCCAGAACGGTTGAGGTGCTCAAACTGGAACTGGTTGAGTGGCAGCCGCCGCAAGCCACGCTTTCCGTGCAGTGCAGCCGTGGATTCTACGTGCGTTCTCTGGCCCATGACCTGGGGCAGACGTTGGGATGTGGGGCCCATCTCTCCCAGCTGCACCGTCTGCGCACCGGCCCTTTCTGTGCCGATGACGCCACCCCATTGGAGGCGCTGAAGACCTCTTTGGAGAACGATACCTGGGAACCGTTGCTCCTTCCCCCGGATCACGTTGTGCTCCACTTGCCCGCCGTTCAAATGGACTCCTGGGAAGCGAGCCAGGTGACGCACGGCCAGGCCGTCCCCCTGAGTCCCGGCACTCACTATGCGTCGCATCTTCAGGAGGCCAGGGCCTACAGCCGGGACGGTCTTTTCGTTGCTCTGATGAGGTTCGACCGCGCCGATGCAGTATGGCGGCCCTTCAAGGTGTTCAACATGGACACACCTTCTCCTTACAGCAGCCACAATCCCCTGGTTTGAGCGGCGGAGGATCGCATCCGCATCATCTACCTGACATGGCCTCGATGAGCTGGCCGTGCACTTCAGGCCAGCCTATGACCACCACCGGAAATTCGCCGTCCTGGCTCCAATCGAGGGGAGCTCCCGAGGCATCCGTCGCCACGATCCCCAGCTCTGCCGCGATGAGCGCTCCCGCCGCCAGGTGCACAGGGGTTATCCTGTAGAACACCGCCGCGGCGAGCCGTCCCAGGCATATCTGTGCAACGGGGAAAGCCGCGGAGGAGAACGAGTTGATTTGTCCCACGCCGCCCACCCAGTCCAGGCTTCCTCCCACCGCTCGCTTCCATTCCGCGCCGCCGTCTATCTCCAGGGCAACGGTGACCTCCGACAGCCTGTCGCCCGGCGAGGAGGATGTCCAGATGCGCCCGTTTCTCGATACACCGCGCCCCCTGACCACGGTCAACTGGTCTTGCTGCGCCGGTAGAGTGAGGACGCCAAGCTCCAGGCTTCCACCTTGGCGCAGCGCGATGCTCACTCCCCAATGCGCCAGCCCGGTGCTGAATGGGACTGTGCCGCAGAGCGGGTCGACCAGCCAGGTCAGCCCATTGTTGTCGTCGGGTGTATGGCTCTCCTCCGATAGGATGGCGCCCGGCACGTCGTGGACTTTGAGCACCTGGGTTATCGCCTGGTCAGAAGCTATGTCCGCATCCGTTACCAGGCCGCCTCCGTCTTTTGTCCAGCTATTCAGGGGCGGTTCTCCGGTCTTCTGCCTGAACCGCACACGCAGCGTTTCCGCGGCCTCTCTGGCGGCTACCAGCGCCGCCTCCAGCGCCTTGACCCTGTCTAGCTCGTGCCCATTGTTACTCATTGTCGCCGCCTGCCAGGTCTTTGGTCAGAGAGTTGGGCATGATGAGCTCCATATCATCGAGCGACCAGTCGCCGCTCTTGTGCAATGTCCTCACGACCTGCCTTGGAGAGTAGACGGTCATCGGCAGCCCGAAGGTTCCAATGACCTGCCCCGTGATGTTGGAGGCGTCCTCTGTGCACAGGTACGCTATCTTGGGAGCGTTCCGCTCCGCTGAACGAGCGTCTTCAATGACCGGAGCGCCCGAGGGACGCCCCCATTGTTCTATGTAGGCTCTGGCCGTCTCCGGCATGCCCTCCGTCATCCTGGTATCGGCTCCGGGGAGGACGGCGTTGACCGTGATGTTGTGAGGGGCCAGCTCCTCTGCCAGGGACAGGGCAAGGCCAATCTGCCCCGCTTTGGCCGCAGAGTAGTTGGCCTGACCCAGGTTGCCCAGCGCCGACACCGACGAAAAGAGCAGAATGCGACCGTAACGCTGCTCCACCATGTGAGGCACGGCCTGGCGTACAAGGTTAAACGCTCCGTACAGGTGGACCCGTAGGACGTCGTCCCACTCCTCCTCCGACATGTTGAAAACCATTCTGTCTCGAAGGATGCCTGCCGCGTGGCAGACGATGTCCAGCCTGCCGTAGGCGTCCAGTGCCGTCTGTACTATGCGTCCCGCTCCTTCAAAAGTGGCCACGGAATCGTAGCTGGGGATGGCCTGGCCTCCTCCGGCTCTTATCTGTGAAACGACGGCGTTGGCCGGAGCTTCTGAAGAGCCTGTTCCGCTCAATGCGGCTCCTGGGTCGTTGACCACCACGGAGCAGCCTTCACCGGCCAGCCGCCTGCTCACCGCGCCTCCAATGCCTCCTCCGCCTCCGGTAACCACAGCGACCTTGCCTTCCAGACTGTTGCTCACTGTGGCCCTCCTCCGGGGAAAAGATGCCTGGGCGTCAGCGACGCAATCTCGTCCACCGAGAACACCTCGGCGCTGTAGACGGCGCGGGCCACCTCCGGCTTGGAATACAGGCAGAACTCGTCAGCGGCTGCGCCGAACACGTGACCGCTGATCCGGGCCGCTGCATCCGTGCAGAGATAGGCGGCGAGGAGAGCGGCGTTCTTGGCGTCGCTGGCGATTACTACATTGCAGTTGACGCCGTACCGTTCCATGTCCAGCGCCGTCGTGCGGCTCAGCCCCACTACGGCTTCCAGCGCGGTATCGTACGCCGCTGCACCGGGCTGGTCGTGTTCAGGCTCTTGGAGCAGGTAGACTATGCGACCGCTTCGCTGCTGTCGCATCTGGGCGCAAGCGTGCTTGGTCACCGTGAACACGCTTTTCAATGTTCCCTCCATAACCGCATGCCAGTCCTTCTCGGTCATCTGGTCGATGGGTTGGGAGCGCCGTATGCCTATAACGCTGATCAGGAAGTCCACGCTGCCAAACGAGTCCACCGCGGACTCCACCAGCGCCTGTCCACCCTCCATTGACGTCACGTTGTAAGAAGCCGGTATGGCTTTGCCTCCGGCGTCTACTATTTCAGCGGCTAGCTTCTCCGCCTCCCCTGCGTCCGTCGAGTTGAGCGCCAGCGAAGCGCCTTCCGCGGAGAGGAGAAGCGCCGCTTCCTTGCAGAAGCCGTAGTCATCGCCGGTCACTATTGCCGTTCTGTCCCGGAAGCGAATGGTTGTGTTGCGTCGCATTGCACCGTGATTATACAGGACAATGTCGCGCCCTATGGCGCTTCTTCATCAACGGGTTTAGTATGGGCTGCACATTTCCCAACGGGAGTTCACTCTGTCACAGGCCGCGACAACGGTTGAGGAAAGGAGACGGGCCAGGGCTGAAGAGCCGCCTCTGGGCTTCATGCTTGGCTTGGCGGCGGGCCATTCCGTAAAGCACTTCTACCAGCAGGCGTTTCTTCTCTTGCTGCCTCCCATAAAGGCCTCTTTGGGCATCAGCGACGTGCAGATCGGCCTCATCGGATCCGCCCGCACCATTTTCAGCGCGGGAATCAACATACCCGCCGGCATCGTCGCCGATATGTGGCGGAGCAAAGTCGCGCTTATCCTGACTTCCAGCCTCAGCTCGCTGGCGATAGGCTATCTGCTCATAGGCGTGGCTCCGAGCTACTGGCTGCTCGTTCTGGGCGTAGCCGTCACGGGGATTGGCACCTCTTTCTGGCACGCTCCCGCCTTCGGGACGCTGGCCGCCGTTTATCCCAGCCGTCGCGCCACCGCGCTGGCGGTGCACAGGATGGGAGGCTCCATCGGAGACAGCATATCTCCGGTAGTAGTGGGCGTTCTGCTGGGCGGGTTCACTTTGTTTGGCCTGGAGTGGGCCGGCCTTGGCTGGAGAGCCTTGGCCTTGCTCATGGTGCTGCCCGCGTTGATCAGCGCGGCAGCCATTTTACTGGCCTACCGGGACATGCCTGGCGGAAGCTCCGTGGGGCTGACCTTCAGAGCCTACCTGCAGTCCATGCGGCCGCTGCTCAAGAACGGCGCCGTATTGAGCATGACCGCGCTCACCACGGTACGGGCTATGGCTCACAACGCCCTCAACATCTTCATAGTCATCTACATGAGCGAAGACCTGGGGTTCTCATCGTTCAAGATAGGCTACCACGTGGCCCTGCTCACCCTGTTCGGTATTGGGTTTGCTCCGGCCATGGGATGGGCCGCCGATAGAATAGGCCGCCGCCCCGTGGTATTCGTGGGACTGGCGGCCATATCGATTCTCATCTACTCATTGCTTTTCTTCGGAGGCGGTATCGGCTTTACCGTCGTGCTTGCCCTGCTCGGTCTGTTTCTGTACTCGGTGAACCCCGTCATGCTGGCGGCGGCCATCGACGCCGCAAAGAGGGGCACGGAAGGCTCCGTGACCGCCGTCGTGTTCACCGGGGGAGCCATCTTTGGCTCGGCGTCGCCGGTTATTGCGGGATGGCTGCGCGGGCCGTACGGCATGGACGGCATTTTCTACTTCACGGCCACCATGGTGGCGATCACCGCTGCGGCCTCGCTATTTGTCCCCATCAGAGTGTCCACGGATTGAGCGGATGCTAACCACGCTTCGTCAAAAGTTTCGCTGCAAGGTAGAAGGGAGGATGCAATGAGCTTGTTGATACGCAACGTAAGGCTGGTCGACGGTACGGGCGCTGCGCCAGTGCCGTCCGTAACCGTGGAGGCGGAGCACGGCCGCATAACCTGGATCGGTGAAGACGCCGCCCATCCGGCGCGACACACGCATACGGAGGAGATCGACGGACGCGGCTTCACGCTGATACCCGGCATCATCGACTGCCACGAGCACTTCACCAGCGACGGCGGGCCGGACAACGCCGAAATCCTGGCCGGCGACCCGCCGGAAGTGGCCGCCCTCAAAGCCGTGGGCAATGCCCGCCGCGCCCTCCTTTCCGGCATCACCTCGGCAAGAGACGTCGGTTCCAGGAACGGCATCAACGTCCCCTTCGCCGAGTCGGTGGCGGCGGGCAACGTGTTCGGACCGCGCATCCTGGCCGCGGGCGACTGGCTGGCTTTTCCGGGCACCTGGGGGCCTTTTGTGCGCACGCTGCACAACCTGGAGGAGATGGTCCTGGCCGCCAAGGACCAGGTGCAGAGGGGCGCTGCCCTGATCAAAGTGGGCGCTACCGGCATGACCCCTGAAGGCGAGCAGTTCCCCACCCTTGGACTGGACGTACTGCAAGCGGTGGTCCGTGTCGCCGACGAGGCAGGCCTAAAGGTCGCTGCCCACTGCGTGGGATACGAAGGTACCCATCAGGCGGTCGAAGCGGGTGTGGCTTCCATAGAGCACGGCTTCTTCATAGACGAGGAGACGGCCCGCCTTATGGCGGAGATGGGGACGTACCTGGTGCCGACCATGTCGACCTGGGACGCCCGACTCAGCCAGGGATACATGGCCGGGGAGGACAGGGAGGCGCTGGCACGCACCGAGGAGCGAGCCGCCGAGTCCATCGCCAGCTTTAAGCGCGCCCTGGCTGCCGGTGTGAAAGTGGTGCCTGGTTCGGACGCTGGAGGCTCGGCGGTACGGCACGGAATGCTGGCCAGGGAGGTGGAGTTGATGGTGGAAAACGGCATGTCTCCGCCCGCCGCCCTAAGCGCCGCCACCCACGATGCCGCGGTTCTGCTGGGAATCGACGATATAGCAGGCACGCTTGAAACCGGCAAGGTTGCCGACATGGTGCTGATAGACGGCGACCCATACTCTGACCCAGTCGCCCTGCGAAACGTCTGGGGCGTGTTCCAGGCAGGCAGACGCGTCCGGTAGAGGGGAGGAGATTGCCGCCATTCCCACCGTCATGCTCGTGAAGACGGGGCATCCAGGCACGGAGGAGGGCCACAGTCACCGCACCGTAGGGGCAACCCTCGTGGTTGCCCTAGCTTATACTCAGCAATTCCCACCTCACCCCATCCATCATTGCCCCCCTTTCGTCGTTGCGAGCGCAGCGAAGCAATCTGGCGGTGGGGCAGGGAGTTTATCCTGAGCACAGCCGAAGGGTCATTCTGAACGGAGTGAAGAATCCAAAGCCTATGCCCTGGTAAGGGGAGGAAAGCTGCCCGTCCTTTCAACCGTCCTGCTCGTGAAGACGGGCATCCAGGGGTAGGGCGTGGCCTTGTGGAAGGTACGGCTCGGTTTCCCCACCCTTCCGCCCCTGGATTTCCGATCAGGGCCGGAAATGACGATAGGTAGGGCATTTAAGTGTGTAAAACGCATGATATAAGCTGTATATCTCGACAAAATGAGCATTCTGCCCTTCTACTATTGACATTTTCTGGATAGTTTACTACAATTTTCGTTCTAAATGTGTGCAAAACGTGACGAGGCAGTCCCATTTCCCTAGAGACGGGCATTGGCTTGCGAGAGGCGGCCCGCGACCTATCGGTCGAGCCGGGCACCATCCGGTACTGGATAAAACGCGGTTGGGTAAGGGTGCTGCGGCAGGCGGAAGGACAGGGCAAACCGATGATTCTGGACCGCCACTCGGTCATGGCTTGCTATACAATCAGGTCCAAGAAGGACAGGCGGTATCAGACTAACTATACTTCACAAGCAACGGAGTCAGGAATGAATGAAAATATAGAGGTTCTTCTCAATGGAACGCTGACCAGCGTCCCCGGTTTTCTGGCGGGCGCTACATTCGCCGGAATGAAGACCTACTCGGAGGACAAGCTGGACTTGGGCATTATCCACTCCTCCGAGCCTTGCGTCAGCGCTGGCATTTTCACTAAGAACCAGGTGAGGTCGCCCTCTATTGTCCTTACCGAAAAACACGTCCGGCAGGGGAACGTCCGCGCCGTGGTCGCCAACAGTGGCATCGCCAATGCGGTTGTCGGCGAGCCGGGCGTTAAGGACGCCGCCGAGGTTGTCAGGCTGGCTGCGGCCCAGTTGGACATGACGCCGGAAGAGATAGGTTTCCTCAGCACGGGAATGGTCGGCGTCGAGCTTCCCATGGCTCTGATCAGGGCCTCTTTGCCCAAGATTCAGACCTCTCCCGACGGCGGCAACGCCTTTGCCAGGGCCATCATGACCACGGACACTCATGCCAAAGAGGCGGCGGTATCCTACCAGCACAACGGAAGGACGGTTACGGTGGGAGGCGCGGCCAAGGGAGCCGGGATGATCCATCCCAACATGGCAACCATGCTCAGCGTTCTGGCAACCGACGCCCCGGTCGACGCCGCCTTCCTTCAGAAGGTGATCGCTCAAGCCGGAAACGACTCGTTCAACATGATCTCCATCGACGGCGACACCAGCACCAACGATTCGCTGTTGATCATGGCAAACGGAGCCGCGGGCGGCCCGGTAATCACCGAGGAGTCGGACGAGGCTGGACTGTTCCGGGAAGCGGTGACACGGCTTTGCATCTACCTTGCCAAACAGATTGTGTTGGACGGCGAGGGCGTGAGCAAGCTGTTCGAGGTAGAGGTGGTGGGAGCACGAAACGATAAGGAGGCGCGACTGGCGGCTCGCACCGTTTCCAGCTCCAACCTGGTCAAGGCGGCCGTTCACGGCAACGACCCCAACTGGGGCCGGATTGTGGTGGCCCTGGGCCGCAGCGGCGCTCGGGTCAGGGAGGACAGGCTTTCGCTCTACATCAACGACGTGTGCATCATGGAGAACGGCCTTCCCATCCCGTTCTTCAGGGATGCCATTGTGCTACAGATGCAAAACCCGGAGGTCAAATTCACCATCAACCTGAACCTGGGTAGCGTCTCTGCCAGAGCATGGGGCTGCAACCTCAGCGAGGCGTACGTGACCTTCAACAGCGCCTACACCACCTGATCCGTTTAGCGACCAGTTCGCCGGTTGGAGTTGAAGGCGAGGGCCTGAAACCGATCTCTAGGACATGACCTCCAAAGATACAATAGTAGTCAAAATAGGCGGGAGCACACTGGGCAGCGCCGATACCTCTTTCCGCGACATCGTTGCGTTGCAAAAGGCGGGGCGTACGCCGGTGGTAGTCCATGGGGGTGGCCCGGTCATTTCCGATTGGATGAAGAGGCAGTCGCTGCCGCCGCGCTTCGTACGAGGTCTGCGCGTCACCGACGCTCCCAGCCTGGAGGTGGTGGTGGCGGTGCTCGCCGGTCTGATAAACAAGCAGCTTGTCGCCGCTATATCCGCTCTCGACGGCAAGGTAGTGGGGCTCTCCGGCGCCGACGGCGGCATGCTGCGGGCGCGAATCAGCAACCCTGAGCTTGGGTTTGTGGGTGAAGTTACGGAAGTGGATCCGCAACCGGTGATCGACGTCCTGAAAGCGGGCTATATTCCGCTAATCGCTCCCGTGGGAGTAACCGAAACCGGCGGCGCTGGTGACGACGGCTCTTTGCTCAACATCAACGGCGACACCGCCGCCGGCCACCTGGCCTGGGCGTTGCAGGCGCAGCGGCTCATCTTCCTTACGGACGTGGAGGGCGTTCTGGATTCATCGCGAAGGCTCATCGCCAGGCTTACGCCCAAGGAGGTGCAGGGCCTGCTCACGTCCGGCGCCGCTGATGGCGGCATGATCCCAAAGCTGGAGGCTTGCGTCAAAGCCCTGCAGCGAGTTCAGACGGCCCAGATAATAGACGGTAGGCTCCCCAATGCGCTGCTTAAAGCCGTAAACAATGATAATGTAGGTACGCGGTTAACCGCTTAGGCAATCCGAAGAGGTGAGATAGATTTGAGACAGAACGGCGGCAACGGCCCTTCTTTAGAGTGGGAGCCTACCCTTGCTTTTCCTCCCAACACTGGCTCGTTGATCAAGTGGGGGCTGGTCCTCATAGGCGTCGTCTTCCTGCTGGTGTTTTTAAACACCCTGCGAGGCGTCTATACCGACTGGCTCTGGTTCAACTCGCTGGGCTTCCTGGACGTGTTCAGGACAATACTGTGGACTCGTGCCTGGCTGTTTATCACCGGAACCCTGGTCTTTGGCGTAATGATCACGGTGACCGTGGTGCTGGCCTATCGGCACGCTCGCGGAGAATCGATCCTTCCCCTCCCCCCCGAGACCCTTTACTGGTTGAACAGGTTGACCGTCCTTGCCATCGTCATTGGCTCAGTGCTGGTCTCACTTGCGTTTGGCTCCACCCTCAGCGGCCAGTGGGAGCTAATGCTGAGGCTGATCAACAGCACTTCCTTTGGGGTTTCGGATCCGGTTTTCCAAAACGACGTCTCCTTCTACGTGTTCTCCCTCCCCATTCTGAACCTGGTGCAAAGCTGGCTTCTTGGGGCGTTTATAGTCCTCCTCCTGGCAACCACCGGCGTATACATAGCTTACTTTGCGTTGAGAGGCCTGCCCTTCCAGTTCACACGCTGGCAGAGAGGGCACCTGGCCGTTCTGGGATCTCTGATCTTCTTCAACCTGGCCTTCATGCATATCCTGAACAGGTACGAAGTGCTGCTGTCCGCGGACGGGGCGGTCTTTGGCGCAACCTACACCGATATCAACGCGCGCCTGCCGGTTTTGCTGGTGATGGCGGCTATTGCCGCGGCCAGCGGCGTCTTGCTGCTGGCCACCCTGCACCCTTCGCTGAGGGGCGCAAGGGGCAACCGTCTCATCATCGGCGGCGTGGTTCTCTGGCTGGTGGCCGCGATTGGCCTGGGCAGCCTCTACCCCTCGTTCATCCAGCGTTTCACCGTTGAACCCAACGAGCTGCAGAGGGAGCGCAGCTTCATCGCCCGCAACATAGAGTTCACCCGCGCCGCCTTTGGGTTGGACAGAGTAGAGGAGCGCTCGCATGAAGCGACGGCCCAGCTTACCTCGGACGACATCCTGGCCAACCAGGAGACTGTGAACAACGTTCGTCTATGGGACCCGCGCCCCTTGATTGACATCTACAACCAGATCCAGCACCTGCGGCTCTACTACAACTTCCAAGACGTTGACGTGGACAGGTATCAGATAAACGGTGAATACCGCCAGGTGCTCATCGGAGCCCGCGAGCTCTACCCGGAGTTCCTGCCGGAAGAGGCCCAGAGATGGGTCAACCAGCGGCTCCAGTTCACACACGGCTACGGCGCCGCCGCCAGCCCCGTCACCGAGTTCACCGATGAGGGCAGGCCCATCTTCTTCGTGCAGGACGTGCCTCCCACCGGCGACATTGAAATCGACAGACCGGAGGTCTACTACGGCGAGAACACCACCAACTACGTCATAGTCAACAGCAATACACCTGAGTTCGACCACCCAACCGAGGAGGACGTGCCCGTCTACGTTCAGTACCAGGGTTCGGGCGGCGTCCACCTCAGCTCATTGCTCAGACGAATTGCGTATGCCTGGCAGTTCGGCGATATCAACATACTGATCAGCGGTGAGATCCCGCCCGAGAGCAAGATCCTCTACAGCCGCCACATTCAGGAGCGAATCGGCCACGTGGCGCCATTCCTCCAGCTCGATGCGGACCCTTACTTGATAGTTGACCAGGGAAGGCTGCTCTGGATGCAAGACGCCTATACCATGACGGACAAGTACCCGTATTCAAGGCCGTTCGATGAGCAGTTCAACTACATCAGAAACAGCGTAAAGGTGGTGGTCGACGCTTACAACGGTCAGATGCAGTTCTATATAGCTGATCCGGAAGACCCACTCATTCAGACCTACGCCAAGATATTCCCAGTTCTGTTCAAGCCCATGGATGAGATGTCGCCGTTTCTCAGAGCCCATCTGAGGTATCCGGAAGACATGTTCTCCGTCCAGGCGCAGACCTACCTCCAGTATCACATGACGGATCCAACGGTATTCTTCAACAAAGAGGACCAGTGGAGCGTTCCGTTGGAGGTCTTCTTTGGAAATCAGCAGGCGGTGGAACCTTACTACGTGATTATGAGGCTTCCCGGCGAGGAAGAGGTGGAGTTCGTCCTCATCCTTCCCTTTACCCCGGCGGACAAGCCCAATATGGTGGCCTGGCTGGCGGCGCGCATGGACGGGCCTGAGTACGGCAAGCTTGTGGCCTACACGTTCCCCAGGGGGGTGCAAATAGACGGCCCGGTGCAGATAGAAGCGCGCATAGACAACGATACCGAGATATCGCAGCAGTTCACATTGTGGAACCAGTCCGGGTCGGTGGTGATCAGGGGGAACCTGCTGGTCATTCCGGTAGCCGATTCCATCCTTTACGTAGAGCCCGTATATCTCAGAGCGGAAGGGTTGCCCTTGCCTGAGCTGAAACGCGTTATACTGGCTTCCGCCAACAAGGTGGTCATGGAGCCCTCGCTGGATGAGGCGCTGGAAGCCTTGTTTGGAGGCGAGGCTATCGCAGGCCCAAGTCCGCCCAGTGACGGCGCCCCTCCCACCCTCTCTGAGGAAACGGCCAGACGGCTGGAGGCCATCCAGGAAGCCTTGCAAGACTTGAGGACAGGCATAATCACCTTGGAAGAGGCTGTGAGCCAACTATCAGACCTACTAGAAGAGGAGTAAACATCGTGAGTACGTGGCAGCAGATAGAGAGCGAATATTACATGCAAGTGGTGCGTCGTCAGCCTGTAACCATAGTCAGAGGCCAGGGGACAAAGGTCTGGGACGAAACGGGTAAGGAGTACCTGGACTTCACCGCCGGCTGGGCGGTGAACAACATAGGGCACTGTCACCCTGCAGTCGTGGAAGCCATTCAGGAGCAGGCCGCCACCCTGATGCAGACCTCCAACGCCTACTACACGGTGCCCCAGCTTCAGCTTGCCCAGGTCCTCATAGACAACAGCTGTCTGGATAGGGTTTTCTTCTCCAACAGCGGCGCTGAGGCCAACGAGGGCGCGGTGAAGCTGGCGCGCAAATACGGCAAGCTGCACCGCAACGGCGCGCACGAGGTGATCACCGCTCTCAACTCGTTCCACGGACGCACTCTGGGAATGATAGCCGCCACGGGGCAGCCCCACTATCAAGAGGCTTGGAAGCCGCTGGCCGACGGCTTCGTCAACGTTGAGTACAACGACCTGGAGGCGATCAAGGACGCCACGAGCGATGCTACTTGCGCCGTCATGCTGGAGCCGCTGCAGGGCGAGGGCGGAGTCAACGCGCCTGAAGAAGGATATCTCAAAGCCGTCCGAGACTGGTGCGACCAGAACGGGCTTCTCCTCATCTTCGATGAGATACAAACCGGGTTGGGCCGTCTGGGCACCGTGTTCGGTTACCAGTCGTTTGGCGTGGAGCCGGACGTGATGACCCTGGCCAAGGGACTCGGCGGCGGTGTGCCCATCGGGGCATTTCTCGCCAAGGAGCATGCCGCAGTGCTTGAACCCGGCGACCACGGCTCCACCTTCGGCGGCAACGTCCTCACTTGTGCCGCGGCGTACGCCTCCTCCAAGTACATAGTGGACAACGACGTACCGTCCCAGGCCGCGGCAGCCGGAGACTATCTGAAAGAGCGTCTTGTTGAGCTGAAGTCGCGCCATTCCTGCATCACAGAGGTGCGGGGCATGGGTCTGCTCCTTGGACTCGCTTTCAACGATGAGCTCTCGGCCAAAGTGGTCGCCGCCTGCAACGAACAGGGGCTTTTGCTCAACGCGGTGCGGCCCACCACCATACGCTTCATGCCGCCGCTGACGGTGAGCAGGGAGGAGATAGATCAGGCTATAGAGAGGCTGGAGAGCGCCTTGGAAACGGTGATTGAGTGATGGACAACCGGAAGAAGATAGTCCTTGCCTACAGCGGAGGCCTGGATACCTCCGTCATCCTGCACTGGCTCATCGCCCAGGGACACGAAGTCGTCACCTACACCGCCAATCTGGGCCAGGACGAAGACATGGAAGAGGTTGTGAGCAAGGCGCGGCAGGTTGGCGCTTCCGCCACATACGTGGAAGACCTGCGGCATGAGTTCGTTACAGATTTCATCTATCCCGCAATCAGGGCCAACGCCGTCTACGAGGGGCGCTATCTCCTCGGCACGTCGCTGGCGCGTCCCCTCACCGCCAAGGGCCAGGTGCAGGCGGCGCTCAGAGAGAAGGCCACCGCCCTTTCGCATGGCGCCACCGGCAAGGGAAACGACCAGGTGCGCTTCGAGTTCACCTTCCACGCGCTGGCTCCTGAGCTGGAGATATACGTCCCCTGGCGCGACCCCGTCTTTCTGGGCAAGTTCACCGGCAGGTCAGACATGCTGCGCTACGCCCGGCTCAACGGCATCCCCGTATCGGCGACTAGGCGCAAGCCGTGGAGCAGCGATGCCAACCTGATGCACATCAGCTATGAGGCCGGCGAACTGGAAGACCCGGCGCGCCGCCCGCGGAACTCCATGTTCCAGATGACGCGTTCGCCCAAGCGCGCCCCCAACAAGGAGACGGAGCTTGAGATAGAGTTCCGCGAAGGGAACCCCGTGGAGGTGCGCAACCTCAGCGACGGCACAACGGAATCGCAGCCGCTGTCGCTGTTCGCCTACCTCAATCACCTGGGCGGCATAAACGGCATCGGACGTGAGGACATGGTGGAAAACCGCTTTGTCGGCGTCAAGTCCCGCGGCGTCTACGAAACACCGGGCGGCACAATCCTGCACAAAGCGCACCGCGACCTGGAAGGCATCACGCTGGACAGAGAGGTGATGCACCTCCGCGATTCGCTGATCCCCCGCTTTTCGGAGCTCGTGTATTACGGGTTCTGGTTCTCCCCGGAGATGGAGCTGGTGCGCCTGGTGATGGACAAGAGCCAGGAGTACGTTACCGGCACCGTGACTCTGGGGCTGTACAAGGGAAACGTCATCACCAAAGAGCGGCGCTCGCCTGTTACGCTGTACAACGAGGACCTGGTGAGCATGGACAGGATAGGCGGCTTTGAGGCCCCGGATTCTACCGGATTCATCAGGGTCAATGCCCACCGCCTACGCAGCAGCGCACTGCGGGCGCGGGGAGACGCCGGCTGATGGGCTTCACCCACGTGGAAATAGACGTTGCCAACGTATCCGAACCTGGGAAGCGCCGCGGCATAGAGTTCCTGGCGGACACCGGCGCTTTGCTCACCGTCGTTCCATCCCTAATCCTGAGAGAGCTTGACATTGAGCCTATAGGAGAAAGAGAGTTCCGAGGTTTCGGTGGATTGATCAATAGGAAAATAGGCGGTGCGCAATTTTACTATGAAGACTCCATCACTGTGGCTCCGATAATCTTCGGTGAGCCGGACGATATTCCCGTGCTCGGCGTCACCGCGCTCGAGGCGCTGGGATACCAGGTAGACCCCGTGAGCCAGCGTCTGATCAAAGTCGATTCTCTCCAGCTATGACGCAAAGCAAGACCCCCAGGCCAAAGATTTCGTCGGACTACACCGTCTCCCTGCACTACGATAGGCGGCTGTACAGGCAGGACATCGCCGCTTCCATGGCGCATGCCCGCATGCTCGCCAAGCAGAACATCATCTCCAACGCCGACAGCGAGGCCATTGCCAGCGGCCTTGCCGCGATCCGGAAGGAGATAGAGGACGGCGTCTTTCCCTGGCAGTCCCAGCTTGAAGACATCCACATGAACATTGAATCGCGGCTGTACGAAAAGATAGGCGACGCAGCGGGCAAGCTGCACACGGCCCGTTCCCGCAACGACCAGGTAGCGGTGGACATGCGCCTCTACACCAAGCAGGCCATCCAGGACACGGTGGGCCTCATACGTAGCTTCCAGCAGGTCATCCTGGACGTGGCCGAGGCCAATCTGGAGACGGCGTTGCCGGGCTACACCCACATGCAACGGGCCCAGCCCGTGCTGCTGTCCCACCATTTGCTCGCCTACTTCCACATGCTGCATCGCGATGCGGAGCGGTTCCAGGAATGCCTTCAGCGCACCGACGTGCTGCCCCTGGGCAGCGGCGCTCTGGCCGGAGTGCCCTACGACTACGATCGCGAGTTCCTTGCCAGGGAGCTGGGCTTCGCCCGCATAAGCGAGAACTCCATGGACGTTGTCTCCGACCGCGACTATCTGGTTGAGTACCTGGCAAACGCTGCCCTCTGCATGGCGCACCTATCGCGGCTGGCGGAGGAGATTGTCTACTGGTCATCGCAGGAGTTCGACTTTATCCGCCTGGGCGACGAGTACGTCACCGGCAGCAGCATGATGCCGCAGAAGCGCAACCCTGACTTCGCCGAGCTTGCCCGCGGCAAAACGGGGAGTGTCTACGGCAACCTCATCGCGCTGTTGACCGTCATCAAGGGCCTGCCCATGACCTACAACCGCGACTTGCAAGAGGACAAGCAGGGCTTCTTCGACTCTGAGGACAAGCTCCAAGCCACGCTTGAAGTCATGTCCGGCATGCTGTCCACCGCTGAGTTCAACACGGAGCGCATGAGACATGCCTCCGAAGACAGCCTGGTGCTGGCCACGGACCTTGCCGACTACCTGGTGTCCAAGGGTGTCCCGTTCCGCGAGGCTCACGGTGTTATGATCCAGGTCTCCGAGTACGCCTCAGAACAGGAGAAGCGGTTCAATGAGCTAAGCCTGGAGGAGTACCACCGTTTCTCGGAAGCGTTTCAGGAGGACGTTTACCAGGTCACCGCCGCAAGGTCCATCCAAGCCCGCGACGTTCCCGGCGGCACAGCGCCCAACCAGGTACGGGCGGCCCTGGAACGGGCGCGCTCCCTGCTGGAGAGCTGAGGTAGCTGATGAGCACCTTCAAACTAGCTCCGTCCATACTCTCCGCAGACTTCGCCAGCCTGGGAGATGCCGTATCGGAAGCCGAGAAAGCCGGCGCGGACTACATCCACCTGGACGTCATGGATGGCCGCTTCGTGCCCAGCATCACCTTCGGCGCTTCCATGGTGCAGGCCCTGCGCGCTCGTACTACGCTTCCCTTGGACATACATCTCATGATCGTGGAGCCGGAGCGGCACGTGGAACAGTTCGCCAGGGCAGGGGGAGACATACTCACCGTCCACGCCGAGACCTGTACGCATCTGCACAGGGTCGTGCATCAGATCAAGGAAGCGGGCGCCAAAGCGAGTGTGGCCATCAACCCGGCAACCCCTATATCCGTTATCGAAGATGTCCTGCCCGACCTTGACCAGGTCCTTGTCATGTCGGTCAACCCAGGCTTCCCCGGCCAGGCCTTCATCCCCAGCTCAGTCGAAAAACTGCGCCGTATGCGGCAGCGTCTCGATGCCATAGGAGCCAAAGCCGAGTTGGAAGTGGACGGGGGCGTGAACCGGGACACCATCGCTTCGGTAGCTCAAGCCGGCGCAACCGTGATCGTGGCGGGCTCCGCCGTTTTCAACAAGCACGAACCGGTTCGGCAGGCCTTGGAGCGGCTGAGGGCGAAGTTAGGAGAGGTCTCTTCCGGATAGCCCGGCTTGGGCTATTTTCCGGTGGTACGTGCGCAGACAGCGGGTGCATATCCGCACGCGCTTCATCCGGCCGTCTATCAGCAGCTTGGTCTTATGAACATTCGGGAGCCACCTGGTGTTGGTGGCCTTCTTCGAATGGCTTACGTTGTGGCCGAACTGGCCCGTTTTTACACAAAAATCACACTTAGCCATGACGCAATCTCTTTGACGCCAGCGCGGGGCTGGATATATACTCCGCCTAAAGTAGCACAGGTTTGAGCACAGTTCAAGCGAAGGCCGAATGACCCACAGAGCGCAAAGCACCTTCTCCAACCTTACCGGCGACGATTTCCGAGGTATGCTGGCTGCCGCTACGGCGTCTCTCGAACTGAATGCCCCCATTGCCAACTCTTTGAATGTTTTTCCCGTTCCCGACGGTGATACCGGCACCAATATGTACCTCACCCTTAAATCGGCTCAACCCGTTCTTGACGAACTGAAGGATGCAACGGGAGGCAAGGTGGCCCAGGCCGTGGCCTACGAGACGCTCATGGGCGCTCGCGGCAACAGTGGCGTCATCATGTCGCAGTTCTTCCGCGGCCTTGCCGAGGGGTTCAAGGACAGGGAGTCCTTCTCAGCGGAAGACGTTGCCCGTGCCTTTGATCAGGCCTCGCAGGCCTCTTACAAGGCCGTGGGCAATCCTGTGGAAGGCACCATGCTCACCGTGATCAGAAAAGCCGCCGAGGAAGCCGGGCAACGGACGGCTTCCGGCGAAGATGACCCCGCACAGGTGCTGAGCTACGCCTATGAAGCTGCGTGCCAGGCATTGCTGGAAACGCCGGAACTGCTTCTCAAGCTCAAGGAAGCAGGCGTCGTCGATGCCGGCGGCCTCGGCATAGTGGCCATCATCGACGGGATGCTCTGCCATCTGAACGGAGAAGAGCCCAAGATTCTCGACATAGACGTTGGGCAAGCAGCCCCCAGCGCGGCCTATCTGGACGCCACCGAGCAGGAGGAGTTCGGCTACTGCACACAGTTCCTCCTTTCCGACTTCACTGTGGACGTTGCGGAGGTCAGGGGATACCTGGAGGAGAACGCGCGCTCCACGGTGGTAGTGGGCATGGAAGACGTGATCAAAGTCCACTTTCACACCGAGGAGCCTGAAGCCATAGTCGACTACGTCAGGACGCTGGGCACCGTCTCCCAGCTTAAGATGGACGATATGGACCAGCAGCATCGCGGCTTCCTGGAGGATCACCGCCGTGGACCGCAGGAAGCGGTGCCTCTGGGTGTGGTCGTTGTGGCTTCGGGCAGCGGTATAGAGCAGATATTCAGCGATCTGGGCGCCGTTGATATAGTGCGGGGCGGCCAGACCATGAATCCCAGCGCAAAGGATCTGTCCGATAGCGCGGCGCTCTCCGCCGCGGCGGAGGTCATACTCCTTCCCAACAACTCCAATATAGTGCCCGCCGCACGGCAAGCCGCCTCTCTATCGGAAAAACCCATCCACGTTCTGCCCACTACGTCCGTTCCCCAGGGTGTATCCGCTTTGCTGGCCTTCGACCCGGACGC
>CAYVEN010000026.1:0-22363 GCA_964450505.1 uncultured Dehalococcoidia bacterium
TGTTGTACCAGGGATACCGGGTAGCGCCCCACTGTCCGCGCTGTGAGACCAGCCTTAGCTCGCACGAAGTGGCGCTGGGATACAAGGAAGATACCCCCGACCCTTCAGTGTTCGTGTCGTTCCCACTGGACGCGGCAAGATCCGCTGAACACAATCCTGATTTCGTGCAACGACTGCCCGACGGACAGACCGTCGGATTCCTGGCCTGGACGACGACCCCCTGGACTCTTACCGCCAACGTCGCGCTGGCGGTGGCTCCCGAAGCCAGGTATGTGCTAATCAGACTAAAAGAGGGCAGCCGCCTCATTCTTGCAGAAGAGCGCCTAGAGGCCGTGATCACGGATGAGTACGAGGTCCAGCACGCCTTTTGGGGAAAAGAGCTGGAAGGCCTATATTATCGGCCCCTATACCCTATGTTTGGCGACAATGAAGCCGACGCCTACAAGGTTGTCACTGCAGGCTACGTCTCGATGGACGACGGCACCGGCATAGTCCATACCGCTCCGGCCTACGGCGCGGAGGACATGGAGCTGGGCCGCGCTCACGGGCTGCCCACCATCCATACCGTGGGACTGGACGGGACCATAGAGCATCCGGGGCCGCCCGGAAGCGGAAAGTTCGTCAAGGACGCCGACGAGGACATCATGCGCGACCTGGAGCAGCGCGGCTTGCTCTACAAGCGCGGCATATACAGGCACACCTACCCCTTCTGCTGGCGCTGCGACTCTCCCCTGCTCTACTACGCCAAGTCGTCCTGGTACATCCGCACCACCGCCAAGCAGCAGGCCCTGGTTTCAGGCAACCAGGAAATCAGCTGGTACCCGGAGCACATCAGGGACGGCCGATTCGGGGAGTGGCTGCGCAACAACATCGACTGGGCGCTGTCTCGCGAACGGTACTGGGGCACGCCGCTGCCCATCTGGCATTGCGATTGCTGCGACGAATACGATTGCTTCGGCAGCGTGGCCGAGCTCAAGGAACGCGCCATCGGTGAGCACAGCGAGTCGCTGGACCTGGAGAGTTTCGACCTGCACCGTCCGTACATCGACGCCGTGCGCGTCTCCTGCCTGAAATGCGATGGAACCATGAGCAGGGTGCCGCACGTTCTCGACGCCTGGTTCGACTCGGGAGCAATGCCGTATGCGCAGCATCACGTGACCTCGCTGAACGACCTGGAAGGGCTGCGCGACAGGCACCTGTTTCCCGCCGACTACATATGCGAGGCCATAGACCAAACACGCGGCTGGTTCTACACCCTGCACGCCCTGGCTACCCTGGTCGCCGACGAGCCGTCCTACCGCAACGTCATCTGCCTGGGGCACATCCTGGACAACAAGGGCGAGAAGATGAGCAAGTCCAAGGGCAACGTGGTGGAACCCTGGGAGGTGATCAACGCCCACGGCGCAGACGCCGTGCGATGGTACATGTACACCGCCGCTCCTCCCGGCAACTCCCGCCGCTTCTCCGCCGACCTAGTCAGCGAGTCGGTGAGGCGGTTCATGCTCACCCTGTGGAACGTATACTCGTTCTTTGTCACCTACGCCAACCTGGACGGATACAACCCGGCGCAGGCCACCCAAACGCAGCCGTCCTCCGACCTGGACCGGTGGATACGCTCCGAGCTGGAGCAGCTGACCGCCGAGGTGACGCGGCTCATGGACGAGTACAACGCCACCGACGCCGGACGCCGTATCCAGGAGTTCGTGGAGGCGCTGTCCAACTGGTACGTGCGGCGCAGCAGGCGGCGCTTCTGGAAGAGCGAAAACGACGACGACAAGGCATCGGCGTACGCCACACTTTACGAGTGCCTCACTCGCTTGTCCAAGCTTCTCGCGCCGTTCACGCCGTTCGTCGCCGAGGAGATTTACCGCAACCTGGTCGTCTCCTTGGACCAAAGCGCGCCGGATAGCGTGCACCTGGCCGACTTCCCCAAGGCGGACGAGTCGTTGATCGACAAAGAGCTATCCGAAGGGATGCGCCTGGCAATGCGCGTGTCCAGCCTGGGCCGGGCGGCGCGCAGCAAAGCCAAGATACGGGTAAGGCAACCCCTGGCCAAGGTGCTGGTGAAGCCGCGCTCTTCGACCGAGTGGGAGGCGCTGAGCAAGCTGGCGTCGCACGTAATCGATGAGCTGAACGTCAAAGAGGTCGTCCGTCTCCAGGATGAAGGCGACGTGGTGGATTTCACCGTGAAGCCCAACCTGCAGCTGCTGGGACCCAAGCTGGGGCCTGAGCTGCCCAAGCTGCAGAAGCTGCTTGGGGAAGCCAGCGCCCCTGCAATAGCCGCCCTGGTGAACGGCAACCGGCAGGTCGAGCTAGACGGCTTCTCACTGGAACCCAACGAGCTGCTGGTCGAAACCTCCGACAAAGAGGGGTACGCCTCTGCGATGGAGGCCGGCTACCTGGTGGCGATTGACACCAATCTCACGCCCGACCTGGCCGACGAGGGCATGACCAGGGAGCTTGTCCACCTTGTGCAGAACATGCGCCGCTCGGCGGGCTTCCAAATCGCCGATAGGATAGTGACCTGGTACCAAGGCGACGACAAGGTTGCGCGTGTCATGGAAAAGCACGGCGGCTACATCAAGGAGGAGACCCTTTCCCTTGACCTACAGCCCGGAGAAGCGGAAGACGGCGCCTACGTCGAAGAGCACCGGATTGACGGCACGACGGTCAAGCTGGGCGTGAAGCGGGCCGGGTAGGCTGGGTTCAAGTCCGGCGCTGGCGGCGTAATATCACCGCCCAGAGGGGCTTTGCACTTCACTCGACCCGTCTCATTTGGGTTGCCTTTTAAGGCTGAAGATTGCTAATATCAAGAACCTTGAATGAGAGGTTGGCTTGCGAAAAATCACTCTCCCAACCGTTTGTTTTGCACTGCTATGTTTGCTGTCTGCGATTGTAATAGCGGCGTGTGACGGCGGGCCGGAAGCCACGCCTACGCCGCAGCCTACCAGCACCCCTACTCCCCTGCCAACGTCAACCCCGACGACGGTCTCTCCTACGCCTATGCCTGTGCCTACACCAACACCCACGTCTGTGCCTACACCCACACCCACATCTGTGCCTACACCAACACCCACATCTGTGCCTACACCAACACCCACGTCTGTGCCTACACCCACACCCACACCCACATCTGTGCCTACCCCTACGCCCACACCTGTGCCTACCCCTACGCCCACACCTATCATTCCACCCACTCCCGCCGATTTGGTTAGACGGGTTCAAGATGGAGTGGTTAGGGTAACCGCTGGGTTCAGTGCGGGGTCCGGTTTCATCTTCGATACTGAGGGCAGCACTGCCTTTATTGTTACCGCCTATCACGTAGTAGAGGATGAAGATGCAATTGATGTACGGGTAGAGAACATCCGGACATACAAGGCGACGCTCTTGGGCTACAACTCGGACAATGACGTGGCCGTCATGTCCATATGCTGCAACTCCAGCTTTAAGGCCCTTGACTGGGATTCGGGCGCGTCGGCTGAGGTAGGCGATCAGGTGGTGGCGCTGGGATACCCACGAAGCTCTTCCAGCAGGGTCACGGCTACAATAGGGGAAGTGAAAGATGATTTGACAGGTACTGTGCTGGGGTATATTGCCCATGACGCGCCACTAAATCCTGGCAATAGTGGCGGCCCGCTCTTCTCCATGGAAGGTAAAGTCCTAGGTGTCAACACCGCAGGTTCGACAGTCACCGAAGGATTATTCTACGCCGTCCCCTACTCGGCAATTGAGAACGACGTTGCCGATTGGAAGTCCCGGTTAGTTATCGCAAGCGAGCCTACGCCTTCTCCTTCTACAGACCTAACCGTTTCAGGCAAAGGTAACGGTTCAGAATTCATCAACTTGGACGTCGGAATGTATCATCTAACAGCAGTAATGAGCGATTCTTTCACGATCAGCATCCAAAGCGTCCTCGGAGATGCGGATGATGATTGGGAGTATAGTTCTGGCTCTGCAACGGGTGTGCCTTTTGATCTCCTATTGGAGGTCGGAGATAGCGATACTAGGTCATACCAGCGGGACCTCTTTGAAGGTAGGCAGCTGGTTAGTATTGAAACCACGGGATCATGGACCATCAGCATCGCTCCTGTGAAACACCCTCCGTCGCCTATTCCCGCTGCTAACCAGGAAATATCCGGTAGTGGGAAGGGCACAGGGCTTGTCACCTTGGGGATTGGGACGTACCTCGTGACCGCTACCGTAAGCGGCAATACCGTAAGCGGCTATGGCTATAGAGATTATTTAATCGTCGGGATAGAGAGCGGAAAATCTGGCGACTATGACTCTCGACTATGGTATCAGGCTGAAGGTGCTTATACTTTCCTCGTGAAGGTAGGAGATAGCTTCACCGACTCAAGTAGTCGGGATCTTGTTGTGGGAATACAGTTTGTTACAGTCACTGCATCCGGAGTCTGGACGATAACTTTCAGCCCCGTTTGATATCCACCCATTTGAGATTCCCTCATCCCCTATTCTTTCCCTCCCCTCTCACGAAGGCCCTAGGAAAGAGAGTAATGGGAGTTAGGGTTGTTAGAGGTTGCTTATGCCCAGACGAGTCCTGTAGAGGAAGGGTTACGACGGAGGGGCGTTTCCCATTGTTGGTCGCAGCCTCCCTACGGTAGAATGTGCCTGTAGAGAGATGCCTTTTGACAGTAGGTGATGAGATGACCACGCCAGTACGCCGACCCAAGGACGAGACGGTCCGCCTCGGCAGGGAGATATACGAGCGGGACATCAAGGCGCAGGTAGAAGCCGACCACCATGGAGAGTACATCGCCGTCGATGTCGAAACCGGGGGCTGGGCTATGGCCGATGACGTTCTCGCCGCAGCGGAGCGTCTGCGGGCTCAGCAACCCGACGCAGTAGACGTCTATCTGCTTCGGGTCGGGTACCGGGCGTTGCATCACTTTGGGGGCAGGCCCTGGCGGAGAGCAGAGTGATAGAGGGAGTGGTGAACTCCGCCTACGAAGCCGTCATACCCCTTTCTCTACAAGGCCCGGCAGGGCAGGCGCAGCAGGTTGAGGCAGTGATAGACACCGGCTTCACCGGATTTCTGACGCTGCCGCCTTCGCTCGTGGCGGAGTTGGGATTGGTCTTCAAGGGCACCAGCGAGGGGACTCTGGCTGACGGAAGCAGAGTGTCGTTTGACGCCTACGACGCCACGGTGCTCTGGGAAGGCGACCCGAGAGTCGTACTGATCGACGAAGCGGACACCACGCCTCTGGTGGGCATGTTGTTGCTCGACAGGCACAACCTGAACATCGACGTAGAGGATGGCGGACGCGTCGTTATACAGGCCGGAGAGTAGCGGCGTCGGCCTCTCCCCCTGGGAGAGGCGGAGAGACGACGATGTGAGATCAGAGGCTGCTTATCGCTTCTTCCTGCACCCTAAACAGGTAATCGATGCCCTGCTTACCCAGGGTCAATAGGCTATCGGTGGCCTCACGGGAGAAGGGCACACCTTCAGCGGTGCCCTGGAGTTCCACGTACTCACCTCTATCGGTCATCACCACGTTGAAGTCAACCTCTGCGCGTGCGTCCTCTTCATAGCAGAGGTCGAGGTAAGGTACGCCTTCCACCACCCCAACGCTGGTGGCGGCCACGGCGGCTTTAAGCGGCAACGACTCCAAAGCTCCCTGCCGCACCAGGTGAAGCAGCGCCTGGTACAGCGCCACGTAGGCGCCCGTGATGGAAGCGGTGCGAGTGCCGCCGTCGGCCTGCAGCACGTCGCAGTCAAGGGTCACCGTACGCTCACCAAGCGCTTTCATATCGGTCACGGCGCGCAGCGAACGTCCAATGAGCCGCTGTATCTCCGATTCTCTGCCCCCGGGACGCCCGTTGCCTCTCTGTGTGCGTGACAGGGTAGACCTCGGCAGCATGGCGTACTCCGCGGTGACCCAGCCCTGTCCGCTGTATCTGAGGAAGTTGGGCACGCGCTCCTCTATGGAAGCGGCGCAGATCACCTTGGTCTTGCCCACCTGGATAAGGCATGACCCCTCGGCGAACTCCTGGTATCCCACGGTTATACTCGTATCCCTGGCCTGATCGGGGGTGCGTCCGTCTATTCTCATCGACTCTCCATACTACCCAGTCGTCAGAGACTGCCTGCTACCCTTGGGTGCGCCTGGCTCGCGCGCCTCCCGAATGTCCCCAGCAACGTCTCCCGGTAGAACCTTGTCACCGAACGCCTCCTCCTGGAGAGCTACCAGTCTCTCTATGTTGAAGCTGCCTGCGAGCGCCTCGTCTCTAGCCAACTCCCTATCGATGGCGGCCAGACAATACCGTCTCATGCTGACACCCTTAAGTGCGGCCACTGCCTTCAGACGCGGCTGCATCTGAGGGTCTATATCCAGTGTGAGTCTCTTCTTGCGAGTCTGCATTGTTCCACAAGAAACCTTAAACCCCGGTGCGCAATCTGACAACCGTTCCGTCCGATACAAGGGTTATATCGCCCAGCGCGGAGGTGAGCAGGACGCGGTCGGGACTGCCCACGGCCTCTTGCAGCCGGCCCATCACCTCGGCGTTGGGATGCCCGAAGCTGTTGCCCGCTCCTACCGATACAACAGACAGCCTCGGGTCCACCGCTTCCAGGAACGCCCTGCTGGACGACGTTTTGCTACCGTGGTGGGGGACTTTGAGCACGTCCGCTTCCAAATCAAGATCCCTGGAAAGCATGGAAAGCTCGCCCTCTCTGAAAACGTCGCTGGCAAAGAGAAAGGAGACCCCGCCGTGGCTGAGACGGAGCACCGTGGCGTTGTTGTCTATGTCGGAAGACGTCCCCCTTAGCTGCGGCTGCGGCGGGTTCAGCACCTCTATCGTTGTCTCTCCGTCCAGCATCAACCTTTGCCCCTGCTCCGCCTGAATAACCGTGGCGCCCTCCAACTCCAGGGCGCTGAGCCACTCCTCCCGTGCGGAAGACCGGTGCTCGTACCCGTTGTCCAGCACAGCCGACGCTTCGTAACGGCGCAGCACCTCGGGCAGACCGCCTACGTGATCGGCGTGCGAATGGGTCAACACCACCAAGTCAAGGCTCCTGTCCCAGAACGGCATCCGTTCTCCAAGGACGCGCAGCACAGGGCCGGGATTACGGCCTCCGTCTATGAGCGCCTGTCGGCCGCTGGGTGTCTGAACGAAAACGGCGTCGCCCTGGCCGACGTCTATGAAAGTGACGTGCAGCTTGCCATCGGGAAGCGCCCAGTTCGCCGACCATATGAGAACCGCAACAGCCGCTACCGGCACGAGGCTCAACAGACGAACGGGCACGTTGGCGTGGCCGGGAGTTTCCCTGCGTACGGCGGGAGCAAAATGGAAGGGACGTCTTCTAAGCCGGAACCAGGCCAGAACGGCAATTAGCGTGCCGTAGTAACCCCAGACCAACAGCTGCGACACGCCGTCTAGCTCTATGACCCACTCAGGCAGGGCCTGCACCGTTCCCAGCAGGTACGTCAGCGGCAGCCAGGCCAGCCAGCCTACGGCCTGCCCAAGCACGGGAAGGACAAGTCCGGCTACCGCCGTCGCCAAAGAGGTCGCCAGTATCAGGGGCAGTGCGGGCAGAGCTACCAGCGTGGCCGGGATGCTCAGCAGGGCAATCCGGTGAAAGTAGAAGGCGAGTATGGGCAGCGCAGCCACCACGGCGGCGGCGCTGACCGCAACGGAGGCTATGACCCAGTAGCCCAGCCCTTCCAGCCAACCATTGCCCGGCGCTATCTTTGCAAAGAGGGCTCTCATTCCAGCTTCCAGCGACGGCCAGAGGGTGATGATGCCTGCCATGGCGGCAAAGCTCAGCTGGAAAGAGACGTCGTACACCACCTGCGGGTCCAAGGCCACCATGAAGGCGGCGGCAAAGCCCAGCGCAGGTAGGGCGCTGCGCTGCCTGCCCAGAGCTACCGCGGCCAGGTAGAGACTGGCCATTATCGCGGCGCGCTCCGCTGAAGGCGACAGTCCGCTGAGAACGACGTATAGCCAGATAACCCCCAGCGGGATCAGAAGGTACAGGCCTCGCCTTCTGCCGAATAGACCCGCCGCCGCAGGCACAACCAGGCCCAGTACCACGCCGACGTGCAAACCGGAAATCGCCAGCAGGTGAGACGTCCCCGTGTTGCGAAAAGCCAGGACAACGTCTGATGGCATCGTATCCCGGATTCCCAGAAGCACGGCCTTGGCAAAGGAGGTCTGCGGCTCCGGCAGAGACGCGTCCAGCGCACCGGCCAACGACCGCCTCAGGCTGTGTAGAATCGACAGCGGCCTGGAGCCCTGTCCCTCCGCCAGCCAGGTCACATCCGGCTCGAACATCAGGGCATTTATCCCGCGGCGCGCCAGGTACTCCCTGTAGTTGAAGTCGGCGAAAACGGGCGCATCCTCCAGCTCTCCATCGAGCAGTAGACGGTCTCCATAGCGGAAGAAGGGCGCTTCTCGCTGCCGGGCCAGGTCCAACGAAGGCGACGCGGTGACCAGCACGCCGCCCGACACCTCTCGCCAGCCGTAACCGTCGTTTACGCGCTCCAGGTTAAGCAGAAACCGTGAAGCTGCGCCGCTAGCCTCAGGGACCTCCCCTACCACTCCCTCCACTTCCACGCCGTCCGGTCCCAGCCATGGACTGAGCTCCGGCGGCGTCGACGGCAACACGCCCACGCGCAGCATGCCAACGATCAGTGCCGCCAGCGCGACGGGAATCAGCAAACCCCGCTTCCCGATCAAGAAGACCAGCGTCAGAAGGCCGGAAGCTCCCAGAAGCAGCATCAGGGAAAAAAAGGGGACGTCCCACTGCAGGGCCAGCGCCACTCCCGCGACCCATCCTACGGAAACGGCAAGCAGTCTCAAACGGTAACCATCTCTCTGACACCGTTAAACGTGCCGCTTCCTATGCCGGGCACGTCCATAAGCTGGTCGATGCGCTGGAAGCGGCCTATCTCCGCCCTGTAGTCCACTATGGCCTTCGACCTAACCTCGCCTATGCCCGGCAGCGCCATTAGCTGCTCCGCCGAGGCTTGGTTTATGTCGATGAGACCGCTCTGGGAAGCGGTGGACGGAACCTGGGCGACGGCGGTAGGCGGAGCCTCGCCGGCAGAGGAAACGTACACCTGGTCTTCATCGGAGACGCGCTTGGCCAGGTTGACCGACGTCATATCCGCATCGGGTAAAGCGCCGCCCGCGGCCTGAACAAGGTCGTTCACCCTGCTCCCGGGTTGCAGAGTATAGACGCCCGGACTGACTACCGCGCCCGTGATGTAGGCCTGGATGGGACCGGCTTGAGTGGGAGAAGGCGCTATGACGGTTACGCCGCTGTCAGAAGGCCTGTTGACGAGGAAGAAGATGGCTCCGGAAAGGGCCGCCCCTATCAAGACCCAAAGCAACGGCTGGACAGCTTTACCCGTGGGTGCCTCCTGAGATTACAGGATGTGCGCAAGTCTATTGGCAAGCTCGCCAAGCGGTCAAGCATGGCCACCCGTTTGCCCTAACCCCGCTCGTGGTGAGCCCGTCGAACCACGCCCTCAGACCGAACGGATACCAAGGCCCGCTCATGGTGAGCTTGTCGAACCACGCCCTCAGACCGAACGGGGTTTCGAGAGGCGATCCTCCACAGGCTCAAGGGACAGCCTCAACCCCAGGGCGTTGGTGATCTTAAGCAGCGTTGCCAGGGTGGGGTTGCCGTCCTCAGACAGCGCCTCGTAGAGGTTGCCCCGGTTCAGCCCGGTGTCCCGGGCAAGAGCGCTCATGTTCCGCGTCCGTGCCACGTGCCTCAATGCGGCACGAATCACGGTCCCGTCCCCAGTGTCCTCATCCACAGCAGCCCTGAGAAGTCCCCGCACGTCCTCCTCTGTCCGTATGTAGTCCGCCGCGTCAAACTTTCGATACTCCTCAGTCATTGGCTCCTCCAGTCCGTCGCCATCCTCCTGGCCCGCTCGATGTCTCGCCGCTGGCTGTCCTTGTCGCCGCCACACAGCAGAACGATTCGTGTACATCGGCTATATTGTACGATACATCGTACAATGCGTGAAGGGGTTTCGGGGTCAGCATCCCCGCTCACGCCCTTCGACAAGCTCACCATGAGCGGATGCCCGTTTCCACCCCTGGATTCCCGATCGGGGTCGGGAATGACGGGAAGGGAACGGGAGCCCGCCCCGCCTGCCCGCTTGCCCGCCTGCCCGATTGCCCGCTATAATGCCCCCACTGCTGACTGATTAGGACGGGGAGAGCATATGCCTGGAATCGCGTTTCATAAAGGTGAGTTCATGCCTCTGGAGCAGGCCTCGATAGGGATAATGACCCACGCCCTCCACTACGGCACTTCGATCTTCGAAGGTATTCGCGGCAACTGGAACGAGGAGGACGAAAAGCTCTACCTGTTCCGCTTGGAGGAGCACTACGAACGGTTGCTGGCCGGCTGCAAGATCATGCGCATCAACCTGCCTTACTCCGTCAGCGAGCTCTGCAACATCACCACCGACATGGTGGAACGCAGCGGATACAGGCAGGACATCTACGTCCGCCCCCTGGCCTACAAATCGGAGGAGCGGGTAGCCACCCTCTTCCTGGGCCACCTGGAAGACGGCTTCTCCGTGTTCGCCATCCCGTTTGGGGCTTACCTGGACCTTGAAGCGGCGGCGCGTTGCTGCACCTCATCCTGGCGACGCACCCAGGACAGCGTGATTCCACCCAGCATCAAGATAGGCGGACTCTACGTCAACAGCATCCTGGCCAGGACGGAAGCGATAACCAACGGTTTCGACGAAGCCATCCTGCTCAACGACAGGGGGCAGGTCAGTGAGGGCAGCGGCGAAAACCTGTTCCTGCTCAAGAACGGCAAACTGTCCACGCCGTCCATATCGGACAGCGTCCTGCCCGGTATCACCAGGGACACCATCGTGGAGTTGGCCCAGAACGAGCTGGGCATCGAAGTCGTGGAGCGCAGCATCACCCGCAGCGAGCTCTATCTAGCCGACGAGATATTCCTCACCGGCACCGCGGCGCATCTCACCGCGGTCGGCTCGATCGACAACATAGACGTCGGCAATGGGACTATGGGGCCGGCAACGCGGCAGCTGCAGGACATGTACTTCGACGTGGTGCGCGGCAAGAATCCAAAGTACCTGCACTGGTGTACCCCGGCTACGCCCAAACTCGTAGAGGCCTGATTGGCCAAACCGCAGAATGGCTGAATTCGCGCCCGACTACTTTGTCCTGGTCTTCTTCTCGGCGCTGGGTGCGTTGCTGTTCGTCACCGCCTACTACCGTTTCCACGGCCTGATGCTCTTTTCCAGGCGCATCTCCCTGGCGCTGGGCGCATTGCTCATAGCCGCCGCCGTGACCTGGTTCTTCGCATCGGAGTACAGGAACCTATCCGACACAGAGGGTGGCCTGGACGGCAACGGGCAGACCCTGCTCTTCGCCGTCGGCGCTGCCCTGGCAATCATCTTTCTACTGCTCGTCTCCTCCTTGCGCAACCGGTCTATGAAGAGCAACGAGGACGTAAACGGTTTGGACATGCTGCGCCACAGCAGCTACTGGCGACTCATCACTAGAGCGTTGAGGCAACCATGGGACTCCTGGAAAGAGCGGACGAATCGGCATTCCTCTGGCTGAACGGCTGGGTAGGGCGGTTCTCACCACTGGACCGCGTGGTAGAGCTAACCGTCAGCGATTACCTTGTGCCCTTGACCATGTCCCTGGCGCTCTTGGGCCTCTGGTTCGCGGGCCATAGCAGCGCCCACAGGGAGCGTAACCAGCTTGGCGTGATGACGGCCATACTCTCGGTGGCCGTGGTGAACTTAGTCGTCGAGCTGCTCAACAAGTTCTTGTACCGCCCCCGCCCCTTCGAGGACTTGGACGTGAACCTCCTGTTCTATATGCCAACCGATTCATCGTTTCCGGCAAACCCGGCCGCCTTCGGCTTCGCCCTGGCTTTGGGCGTGTGGTTTTGGAACAGAAAGGTGGGGTGGGCGCTGCTGGTTCCGGCTGTGGTGTTCAGTATATCCAGATTGTACGCCGGTGTTTTCTATCCGCTGGACGTGATCAGCGGAGCAGCGATTGGAGCCGCCGCCGCTGTATTGTCCGGCTGGCTCATGCATACCTTCAAGGTCGTACCGCTGCAGCTTCTGCGATTAGCCAGGGCGTTGTACCTCGCCTAGCTGCGGAAGGTGAGCTTGTGGAACGCTTCGGCGTACTCCAGACCCGCCTGCTCTCCCAACCTCTTCGCTCCCTCCACGACAAACCAGGCGGGCTCCGTATTGGGGTCGCGGCTGGGTCTATCCACGAACTGGCTGCGGTGCTGCAGCATTGCCTGTCTCTTCTGCTCCACGGTCCGGCTTATGTCCACGTATTCGTTGGGAGTGGACGAGCTCCATAGGAGCGCCGTGCCGACTTTGTGCGGTTGAAACCCCTGCCGGGTGAGCTCGGCAAAATGTAGGGGGTCGCGGGCGTACGGGAAGATCGCGTCCAGCGTGGCGGTGCCGCACATGCGGTGATCGCGGTGAGTGTGCCTCATGCTGTTCAGCGGCGAATGGGTGAACACCACCTCAGGCCGGAAACGGCGGATCTCCCGCACAATCTCCATGCGCAGCTGCCTGGTATCCTCCAGTTCCCCATCCGGGTATCCCAGGAAAACGACGTCGTCTACGCCTAGCTCACGGCAGGCGTTCCGCTGCTCTTCCTCTCGAATCTTGGCAAGCCGGTCGGGCGTCATTTCCGGGTCTTCGGTGCCTTTGTTGCCGTTGGTGCAGACTACAAAGGCAACCTCTGTGCCCTCCCCTGTCCAGAGGGCAACGGTGCCCGCGCAGCCTATTTCATCGTCGGGGTGGGCGGTCACCACCATGGCTCTAGCCGGTCGTTCAATCATAGGGGCGTTCTCTCAACAAGGAATGAATAGGAAGGTTACCATACGGCTATCCGGTTGAGAAAGGCATCTCATTCTATTTAGAAAAAACTAGCTGCGGCGCCGCAACGTTCCGCTCCACGAGCGCGCTATAATGTAGTTGGGGTCGCTGAATCATGCCTTACGAACATCGAGACTTTCCAGAGTTCTCCTGGTCGCACAGCCGCCGGGATGTCTTCCGAGAGTGCCCTCGCAGGTACTATTTTCGCTACTACGCCTCCCACAACGGGTGGTATGAGGACGCTCCCGATGATGTCCGTCTGGCCTACAGGCTCAAGAACCTGACCGGCCTTGCGCTGGAGATAGGCGCAGCGGTGCACGAGGGCGCCTCCACCGCCATACAGAAGGCTCGCATCGGGGACGAGGCCCCAACGGCTGACGAGTTGCTCTCCATGTCGCGGAACCGCCTGAACAAGGCTTGGGTCGAGTCGAAAGACGTACCGGCCTGGCGGCGGTCTCCCAGATGGCGGCGAATGTTTCGGGAGATCTACTACGACACCGGCATCGGAGAGAACCAGTACGCCGAAACGAGAGAACAGTTGAAGACCTGCTTTGAGAATCTGTTGGCCTCCACCAGCTTCAGGGAGGCGATAGAGGCCCCCCGAGTCGAGATCAGGAGCAACGAAGAGTTCATCACCTTCGAGGTCGATGGGACGAAGGTCCACGCCGTCCCCGACCTCATCTATCGAAGGGGCGACGACACCTGGACCATCGTCGACTGGAAGTCTGGGCGCAGCGTGACCGACAACCGTGATCAAGCCCTAGTGTATGCCCTGTACGTCCGTGAGCGACACGGGGTGCCCGATGAGAGCATCCTAGCGCGAGTGGAACAACTGGCCCTAGGGCTGCCCGCGGAGGAATACTCGTTTACCAAGGAGGAGTTGGATGGCTGTATCGACAGCATTCGCGACAGCATAGCCGCCATGAAGACGTACCTCATCGACGAGTCGCGAAACCGCCCTAGGGAGAAGCAAGACTTCCCAATGCGAGAGGACACGTCCTACTGCAGCGCCTTTTGTGAATTCTACGAACTGGATCGAACGGAGATCGCATCCCTTCAAGAAGGGCCGTTCTAGTTTGTGGGCGTCACACCCAACTCAGCGTACACCTCCGCAATCGATGATGCGGTGGCTTTCCAACTGAGCCTCTTCGCCAGTTCACTGGCCTGTCTGCCCAGGCTCTTGCGCAGGGAGTCGTTGGCCAGCAGTATCTCCAGCCTATCGGCGAACGCATCAGGACAGTGCCACGGCACAAGGTAACCGGACCGGTTGTCCTTCACTACCGTTTGCAGTCCGCCAACCCGCGACGCCACCACCGGCGTGCCGCAGGCCATCGATTCAAGCGCCACCAGGCTAAAGCTCTCGTAGTAGGACGGGACCACGCACACGTCCGCGGCCTGGTAGTAGAGGGGCATCGATTCGTGCTCCAGCGTGCCCAAGAAGTCTACTTTGTCCGCGACTCCCAGGGTGTTCACCAGCTTCTGAGCCTTGTCGAACTCCCTGTCCTGCTTGCTGCCGCCTATTACCAGGACTTTGAGATTGCAAGGCGTCTCCATGTAAGCCACGGAGTGTATGAGAACGTCCAGGCCCTTGATGGCGTCCATGCGTCCCACGTAGAGGAGTATCCTCTCGCCGTCCAAGCCCAGCTTGTCTCTTGCCCGCTTCTGCTCCCCCGGCCGGAACATATCCAGGTCAACGCCTGCCGGAACCACCCGGATCCTATCTTGATCCGCCTCATACAGCGATGCCAGGGAGTCGTATTCATGCCGCGTAGAGGCGATTATCCTATCCGCTGAGCCTACTATCTTGCGCTCGGCGCAGCTCCGCAGGCTGGATTCGGCCTCTCCGGCCACCGCCCTGCTTTTCAGCTCAGCCGTGGTGTGGAAGGTAGTGACGTGAGGCACGCCCCACTCCCGCGATAGATCGTCGCCTACCCAACCGGAAAGCCAGTAATGGCTGTGTATCAGATCGTAGCTGAGGCCGTTCGACGCCCTGAACTTCTCCAGCTCACCGGCAAATGAAGGAAGGTGCCTGTGCAACTCCTCCTTGGGAGCGTCTACCGGGCCTGCCTGGAGGTGGACGACCCTGACGCGCTCGTTGAGGGCCACCACTCCCTGATGATCAGTGCAGCGCTCCCTGGTGAAGATGTCGACCTGCCAGCCCAGTTCCGCCAGGGCGGAGGATACCTGGCGTACGTAGACGTTCATCCCCCCCGCATCCTTGGAGCCCGGCCGCGACAGGGGGCTGCTGTGAACACAGAGGAAAGCTAGCCGTTTTGGCAACTGCGCACCAGTCAATTCACCTGGGCAGCGAGTCAGCGCCGCACCACCATCCTGTACAGCGTAACGTCCTTTGCGCCCAGATCGTATTTGTAACGTTCATTGCCGCGCAAGAAGTCGAAGTAGTCCATGCCGTCCTCTATGGCGTCTCTGAGGCACATCGCTTTGAGAAGGAGCCCCACGCTCAGGGAGCCGAACTCAGGGTTGAACCCGCTGTTGTACAGGTAGCGGATGTTTCCGATGTCAAAGCAGAGAGCGGCAGCCACTCGCTCTCCGCCTATCTCCATGAAGAACAGCTTGAGGAAGCCCGCCTTTGCCATCTCATTGGCCATACGGCGGAAGAACCGTTCCCGCTCGGAATTAAGGAACATGGCCTTGTCCTCGCGGCTGCCCCTCATCAGGGTAAAGAAGTCGTCCAGGCTGCCGTTCGTGGAGGCCGCCCCGCTGACTGAGTAGTAGTCGAAAGAAGCCTGCGCCTCCAGCCGTCTCATCTTGCGCCGCAGCTCATGCCTGTCCTTCTTGGTCAGGGTCGCCAGGTACTCATCCCAACCGCCAGGAAGAGCCACGCCCGGGGAGACGTCCTCCTCGGTTAGCTCCACCGCATACGCGGAGTCCCTGGCCATCTCCACGAACTTCTGATACGTGGAGGAGGTTTCCAAAAGCGAACGCAAGTCCATGGTAGACCACTCCGCTTCCGTTAAATAGCTGAAAAGCGCACTATAGAACTCTTCCGACTTGGAGCCGTCCACCACTATCTTGTGATAGTCCCAGAGGTCTTCGTCCCCTACGAACATGAGCCTGCCGTCGTCAGAGAACATGAACGGGGCCACCCCCACCAGCTTGCCGTCCTCTCTGGCCGCCAGCAGGTGGAGCTTGGCGTCTCCGGAGAATTCATCCCACCATAGCTGATGCCAGATCGGGGTCTGGAAGACGGTGGGCTGAACGCAAGAATCCAGGAGAGCCGCCCACTCTTCCCAAAGCTCAGGCAGGTTCTCTTCAGATATGTGAAGTGTCATGGACTCTCCATTCGGATTGATTTTAGAGGTCAGTGGACTGCAATGAGACCCAGGGCTTCCTCAACGGCATGCATCTCGGCGGAGGTCTCCTTGGGTAAGGAAGCGGCCTCTTTCGAAGCCAGCTCCGGCTCTTTGAGACCGGTGCCGGTGATCACGCAGACCACGCGCTTGCCCTTGAGATCCAAGCCCGCGGCGGTCATCTTGAGCAGACCCGCCACTGAAGCCGCCGAGGCGGGTTCGCAGAAGATTCCCTCTCGATTCGCCATTAGCTTGTACGCGCCCAGTATCTCATCGTCGCTGACCATGTCAATAGTTCCGCCCGATTCATCGCGGGCCGTGGTAGCCAGGTTCCAGCTGGCCGGGTTTCCAATGCTGATAGCGGACGCCACCGTTTCAGGGTTTGCCACCGGAGCGCCTCTCACTATGGGAGCCGCCCCCTCTGCCTGGAAGCCCATCAGCTTGGGCAGTACCATGGACTTTTCCAGGTGATAGTACTCGGTAAACCCCATCCAGTAAGCGCTGATGTTCCCCGCGTTGCCTACCGGGACGAACAGGTAGTCCGGCGCCTCTCCCATAGCGTCTATCAGCTCGAATGCCGCCGTCTTCTGCCCCTGCAGCCGGTGGGGATTGAGCGAGTTGACCAGTGTGATGGGATGATCGGCAGCCAGCTGCTTGACCAGCTCCAACGTCCTATCAAAGTTGCCGTCCACCTCCAGGACCTGCGCTCCGTAAGCTACGGCTTGAGCCAGTTTGCCTGAGGCGACGCTTCCCTTTGGCACCAGCACCACCGTCCTCAAACGGCAGTGAGCGCCGTATGCAGCGGCGGAAGCGCTGGTGTTGCCCGTGGAGGCGCAAACTATCGCGGTGCTTCCCGCCTCCAACGCCTTGGCAACCGCAACCACCATACCCCTGTCCTTGAAAGAGCCCGTGGGATTGGAACCCTCCAGTTTGAAGTACAACTCCTCGCACCCCGTTTCCTGGGCCACGTACCGCGAGCGCACCAGGGGGGTATTGCCCTCGCCAAGGCTTATGAGGGGCGTATTGCTCGTAACGGGCAGATGGTCTCTGTATCTTTGCAGCACCCCGTGGTAGGGCCACATGCCGCTATCGCTGTCCATCATCTCCTTGTCGCTCTAATAGCATCGACTGTCAAGTCCACCGCTCAACCCGGATCAGGCTGCTCACCTCTCTCACCGCCTCCAGGCTCTCCATCTGCCGGATTGCTTCCCTCACGTGTGATTCTCGCGAGAGGTGAGTCATCACCACAAATTCCGCCGTTTTGCCATCCGGGTCGGCGCTCTTCTGAATAACCGAGGCAATGCTGATGTCCAGCTCTCCCAAGATGGCGGTTAGCCGGGCCAGCACACCGGCGTGATCGGCCAGCGTCATTCTAACGTAATACTCGGTAGCCAGCTCGTCCAATGGGGCGACTCTCAACCCCTGGTTCAAAGCGCCCCGCTGAGGGGGCTTTCTCCCTATGACGATGCCCCTGGCCGCTTCCAGGATATCACCAAGCACCGCGCTGCTGGTAGGCTCAGGGCCTGCACCCTGGCCGTGAAATACCACGCGCCCCACCAGATCGCCCTCGAATTCGACGGCATTGAACGCGCCGTCTACCTTGGCCAGCAGATGCTCCTGGGGCACCAGGGCGGGATGGACGCGCAGGGACAGCTCATTGTCCTTGCGATGCGCTATTCCCAGCAGCTTGATTTCAAAGCCGAACTCCCTGGCGTACTGGAAATCCCTGGGAGCCAGTCCGGAAATCCCTTCCCGGTATATGTCCTGATCGGAAACCTGGGTGTGAAAGGCAAGCGAGGTTAGAACGGCCAGCTTGTAAGCGGCGTCTATGCCCTCAACGTCGTTGGTCGGGTCAGGTTCGGCGTAGCCCAGCGCTTGGGCATTGCGCAACGCCGTTTCAAAGTCCAGCCCCTCTTGGGACATCCGGGTCAGTATGTAGTTGGTCGTCCCGTTTATGATGGCGTGGAGAGAGGTGAATTCGTTGGCTAGAAGGTCTTTGCGCAAGGGGCCTATGATGGGTATGCCCCCCGCTACGCTCGCTTCGTATAGAAGGTTGAGCCCGGCTTCCTCCGCAAGCTGCAAGAGCTCCTGCCCGCGGGTGGCCATAACCTCTTTGTTTGCGGTGACAACGTGCTTTCCCTTCTCCAGGGCGGCCCGCAGGTGGCTCACAGCCGGGTCCACGCCGCCCATGAGCTCGACTATTATGTCCACGTCCGGGTTATCAATCAGCGAAGCGGGGTCCGTGGTCAACAGTCCGGGTTCTATGGGCAAACGCCTATCCCTGGCGGGGTCGCGCACCAGGACGCCGTGAAGCTCCAGGGGCCGGCCCACGTGTTGTGCCCAGCGCTCAGGTTTGCTGAGGAGTGTTTGGGCAACCTGGGAACCGACAACGCCCAAGCCAAGCAGACCTACTCCAATTTTGCTTTTGCCGTTCATGAGGATGTCAAAGAGACTTCTCTGCCTCTTGAGCCAGAATGCCTGCAACCCGGTATGGCAGCGCCTAACTGCTCAGGGACTGCGAGATGTTGGTCAACTCTATTACCTTGCTGATGACCCAATCGTAGTCTTCCGAATCGAAGTTTACCACTACGTTGTTGCTCGCGCGCTGCTCATCCAGCCAGTTTTCCAGCGCCCGAGTCTTCAAGACCTCTTTCATATTATCGTTGACTTCAACAATCTCGGGCCCGTCGGTGACTTTGAGGACGTGTACGCCGGAACGCGTCCTCAGCGGGGAGGAGTACACTTCATGTTCAATGCTGAACAGCGTCTCTTCCAGTTCAAAGAAAGCGCCTCGGGGCACCCAGCCCACCTCTCCATTGTGGTCCGCCCATACGGTGTCCTGGTTGTATTCACGAGCCAGGGCATCGAACTCCTCACCGGCTTCCAAGCGGCCAACGACCTCTGCCGCCACCGCTTCGTCGCTGACTCTGATCCAGTGAACGTATACGGACTCCTCCAATGAAGGGACGGTCTGGCCTACTATTTCGCGTACTTGTGTGCGCAGGATGTTGGACCTGGCTATTTGTCTGTATGTCTCGTCGGAAAGCTGCGAGATGGTGAGGAAATCGGTGTACCTCTGCTGGAACTCCCTCTCCAGGGCATCGGGGTCCTGCTCCTCTCCGGGAGTGGGCCTCGGATAGAAGGTAGACCTTATCTCCTCGTCTATGTCATCCCTGGTAACCGTCACGCCGACTGAAGGCGCGCCCTGGGTGAGGAGTTCCTCATCCACAAGGCTGGTGAGAACTTCAAACGGCACGTTGGCTATCTGAGGTTGGACGCCGGCCTCGACCTGGGACGCCACCCTTGCCCTGGCGCGGTCCACCATTTCACCCATGGTCCGTTCCACGTCATTCACGTTGACTATCACTTGCCTGGGAGGCGTGACGAACGTTATGTAATAGCCGACAGCCGGGATAGCGAGCACCACCAGCACCACGACCGCCGCAAACAGCACTACCCGCCGCTGGCGGCGTCTCTCTTGCAGCCTGCGAGTCGCTTGCCTTCTACGAATCGGTACTCTGGCCTCTTGATTGCGGCCGCTTGTAGTCATCCAATAACCAACCTGATTCTACTGCAATACGTATCCGGAGACGGTGTGGATGCGCGCTGCGCCGGAACGCGGCTGCTCATCTATCCATGCTCTCCGGTGTACGGAAGCATGGCCAAGTGCCGGGCGCGTTTCAAAGCCCGCGCCAGACCACGCTGGCACTTGGCGCAGTTACCCGTTTTACGGCGAGGCTCTATTCTAGCTCTGTCCGAAAGATAGCGCCGTATCCGGGACACGTTCTTATAGTCTATGTGCTTCATCTTTTCCACGCAGAAAGAGCACACTCTGCGACGCTGGTAATATCTTGGGCCGTCTCTGCGGCGACCCCTTGGCCTCTGGGTCATGCGTTCTTTACTCCTCTTCCCTTGCTGTTAGAAAGGCAGGTCCTCCGGGTCCACCCGGCCCCCCGGCTCGTCCTGTGAGCCGGACTGTGGAGCTCTATCCAAGAACAAAACCGTATTGGCAATTATTTCGGTGTTGTACCGTGTCTGGCCGTCCTGCCCCTCCCAGCTTCTGGTGCGCAGCCGTCCTTCCACGTACGCCCGGCGTCCCTTGGTAAGGTACTGGTTCACTTGCTCCGCCAGTTGGTTCCAGGCCACTATGGTGAACCACTCCGTTTCCTCTCTACGTTCACCATCGGAAGTGGTGTAAGACCTGCTGGCAGCCAGCCTAAAGGAGGTCACTGCACTTCCACTGGGTGTATAGCGCATTTCAGGATCAGTGCCCAGGTTGCCGATCACCATAATCTTGTTGAGCATTCCCTATGTCTCCACTTGCTGCTGCGCTACTCTTCTCTTTTTACCACCAGATGCCTGAGAAGTTCCTGATACGCTCTCAGGGCGTCATCCAGTTCTTTGGCCGCGGCGGGTTCCGAGTTGAACTGAGTCAGAACATAGTTCCCTTCCCGGTAGTCCTGAATGGGATATGCCAGTCTTTGAGTTCCCCAGTTGTCCTGGTTTGTTATCTCTCCGCCCCGGTCCGTGATGAACTTGCTCACGCGCTCCACCACGCCGGTGGCGTTCTCTTCATCAACTTCCGGGCTAATTACCATTACCAGTTCGTATTCACGCACTTCCGCTGCTCAACTCCTCTTGAATTACTTAAAGATGTGCCTCAGATGCAGGCGCCGGGCGAGATTATAACACGATTCTCTGGGCGCCGCACAATTTCGCAAGCCCCCGTCCAGGCCGCCAAACCCTAAGGTACGGGGAAGCCGGAGGAAAGGTCTTGCACCTCCCGGCGCACATCCTCTACTATGGCCTCATTCCCCATGTTTGCCAGCGTTTTTACTATGAGGCGCGACACCTCCACCATCTCTTCAGTCCCGAACCCCCTTGTGGTCAGCGCCGCCGTGCCCAGCCTAAGCCCGCTGGTCACTCGTGGAGGCCGGCTATCGAAGGGAATAGCGTTCTTGTTGACCGTGATGTAGACCTTGGACAGCGCGTCTTCAGCTTCCTGGCCCGTGATGCCCATGGACGTGAGGTCCACCAGTATCAGGTGGTTGTCCGTGCCCCCCGACACTATGCGCATCCCGCCGTCTTCCAGCGACCTGGCCAGTGTCCGCGCATTTTCCACCACTTTGTGCCCGTAATCGGAGAACTCCGGCTTGAGAGCCTCGCCGAAGGCCACCGCTTTCCCTGCGATGGTGTGCATCATAGGCCCCCCTTGCACCAATGGGAAAACGGCGCTGTCTATGGAGCGCGCCAGATCCTCATTGCCCATGATCAAAGCTCCCCTGGGCCCTCTCAGAGTCTTGTGCGTCGTGGACGTGACCACCTGGGCGTGGGGGACGCAGGAAGGATGAGCGCCCGCGGCTATCAAACCGGCCGTGTGGGCAATATCCACCAGGAGGATTGCGCCCACCTCATCCGCAACGGCCCGGAAACGCTCAAAGTCTATGGTGCGGGAATAGGCGGTGGCTCCCGTAACTATCATCTTGGGCCTGTGCTCCTTGGCCAGCCGTTCCACCTCTTCGTAATCTATAAGCTCGGTCTCGCGGGTGACGCCATAGGAGACGAAGTTGTACAGCCTGCCGGAGAAGTTAACCCTGCTCCCGTGGGTAAGGTGGCCGCCCTGGTCCAGCCGCATGCCAAGGACAGTATCGCCGGGCTGCAGCAAGGCAAAGTAAGCGGCCATGTTCGCCTGAGCGCCGCTGTGAGGTTGAACATTGGCGTACTCAGCGCCGAACAGCTTTTTCAGACGGTCTCTGGCAAGGTTCTCCGCCACGTCCACGTATTCACAGCCCCCGTAGTAGCGCCGGCCCGGGTAGCCTTCCGCGTACTTGTTTGTCAGAACCGATGCCTGCGCTTCCCTTACCGCCTGGCTCACGTAGTTTTCCGAGGCGATGAGTACCAGGTTGCGACTTTGCCGCATCTCCTCATTAGCTATGACCTGGGCGATTTCAGGATCGGCCTGTGCCAGAACTCCCATCGGTATCCCTCCTCCGTGGAACAGAATGAAGGGAGAGCCTGAAGACTCTCCCCGACTGTTCCTATAGCTAGCCGCGCTTAACTATGGCCTATGTAAAAAGTGTATTGCCAGGCAATGAGCGTGTCAATTATCCCAACGCCCCTGGATACCCTAAACTCACAAACGAAGTGCAACACTTGGTTAAGGTGTTGTCATGGGAAAAA
>CAYVEN010000027.1:0-21261 GCA_964450505.1 uncultured Dehalococcoidia bacterium
TATAGAAGGACATGACGCGCCCTCTATGCTCGTCATCTACGCTGTATTGCACCAGCCCGTTGCTCAGCGCCATGCGCGCCGACTGCCCAAGTCCAATGGCTATGCATACCAGCAAGGCAAGCTCGAACGAGCTTGTGAAAGCGTATAGAGCGAGCACCAATCCCAAAGAGGGCGTGCTCCAGAGGAAGATGGCGCCGCGGTTTCTGTCTCGCATGGATGCCACGAGCAGCGAGCCAACAAGGGATCCCACACCGGAGATGCTCATCAGCATTCCAAGCCGGAAGCTGGACTCGGTGAGCAGCTGGGGCAGGCTGCTCAGCAGTCCGCCAATGAGCGGTAGGGATGTAACCCAATCGTAGCTGCCCGGCGCAACTATCTGGATGTCTTTGGCAAAGGCGGGCATCAACGGCATTATGGGCATTGAAAGAGAAACGCTGAGCATGGTCAGGGTGAGCAGTGCAAGCACCAAGTTGTTGCTCCTCACATACCGCAACCCTTCCACAAAGTCCGCCCAAGCGCCTCTACGGCCTGTATAGGTGGAGGTGGAGGGGAGCATGGTTATGAGAGCTATGGCTATAACGTACATTCCGGTCATGGCAAAGTAGACGGTTTGCACGCCAAACAAAGCTATGAGCAACCCCGCCGCTCCGGGGGCGGCCAGTCTGTTGATGTTCATTCCTGCCGCGTTCAAGGCCACGGCGTTCATCAAGCGCCGCGTACCCACAAGTTCGGGGATGATGGCCTGCCGGGAGGGCATCATGAAGCCCATGACCAGTCCATGTACGGCAGAGGTCGCTATAAGAAAGCCCACCCCGGTCCCTCTTTCCACGCTGATAGTCCCCACGACCATGGCTATGGCCACGCTGAGCGCCACGCCCGCCGAGGCCGCTTGGCCCACTAGCAGTATTATCTTCTTCTGCATCCTGTCCGCTATGACGCCCCCAAACAGGGAGAGCAGAAGCATGGGCCCGGCGTTGGCCAGCATCATCAAGCCCAGCATTATGTACTGGTCCGTCAGTTCGTACACCAGCCAGGCGCGAGCCACCATCTGCATGTTCATGGCGGCCATCTGGCCCATCATTCCGCCCCAGTACCAGCGGTAGGCGGATACTTGGAACGATTCGAAGGTGCGTCCGCCCCACCGCTGCTTTTTGGGCGGAGCAGGTGTGCTCAAGGGCTCGGGGTTTGTCGTTTTACCTGGAATCAAGCTCATGGATAGGGCCGGCCGGGCCGAGTAGATGTAGAATGTCGATGCGAAAGCTGGAAAGACAACCGGCCAAGAGGCATTCTAGTCCCAATCGGTAAGCATAACAACAAGGAGTCGTCACATGGAGTTGCCAGAGTACAATTTGGAAGGCAAACGAGCGCTATTAGTAGGGGCGGGTAGGGGAATCGGCAAAGGAATAGCCCTAGTGCTGGCGGAAGTTGGAGTAGACGTGGCGATAGCTTCTTTGACTGCGAATAGCTCCAATACGGTGGCGGAACAGGTCAAAGCTATGGGCAGAAAAGCCTTGGCTCTCACAGGAGACGCCACCAAGCTAGCGGATATGAACGACGTAATCGGCCAGGCTATTGAAGGACTTGGCGGCATCGACATTCTGGTGAACTGCGTCGGCGATTCTATCCGCATGCCGGTAGCCGATCTGCCGGACGGCGCAAGCGGAATGAGCGAGGAGGATTGGCGCCACATCCTGGACGTGAACCTGACATCCGCCTTCACGTGCTGCAGCGCTGTAGGCCCACATTTCATTGAGAAGGGCAGTGGAGTGGTCATCAACATCTCCAGCTTTGCCTCCTTCCGAGCCGCGGCGCTCCGTTCGGCTTATGACGCGGGGAAGGCCGGGCTGATGCGGTTCACGGAATCGCTTGCGCTGGAATGGGCGCAGTACGGCATCCGGGTCAACGCCATCGCGCCGGGCATGTTCCCCGACCCCGAGCAGATGACAGTCGAAGAGCTCAAGCGTAGGGAGGAGGCGGGAGCTAGCCAGGTGCCTCTAGGCCGTATGGGGCGGCTCCGTGAGGTTGGCTTGCTGGCCGTTTACCTAGCATCCGATGCGGCCTCATACGTCACCGGGCAGACCTGGGCAATAGACGGGGGGCAATCCATAGCCTGAGCCTCCACTGGCCCAAATGGACTATCTGTCCAGGGACGTGCCCCTCAAGTCCAGCATACCGAACGGAGTGAAGAGCAGGTCATTTACGTAGGGCTTGACCAGCATCTGGGTCCGGCCATGATATATTGGGATGGCCGCGGCGTCTTCTATGAGCATGGCCTCGGCTTGGCGGTACAGCTCCGTCCTTGGCAAGGGGTTCTGCTCCACTCTGGCCCGCTCCAGCAGAGAGTCAACTTCCGCGTTGTTGTATCCGCCATAATTATTCTCCGTAGAGGAGTGAAACAGGACATCCAGGAAGTTGTGCGGGTCGGGGTAGTCCGCTATCCATCCATAGGTGAACAGGTTTCCAACAATTTGATCTAGGAAATAGTAGTAGACATCGGACTCCACAATCTGAACGTCTACTTCAACGCCCAGATTGGTTCGCCACATCTGAACGAGTTGCGACACGAGTATAGACGGTCGCGTTATTCCAGCAGTGGTGTAGACTATGTCGGGCAGAGCTTCCACGCTCCCATAGGACGACTGTTCCAAGAGTCGTTTCGCCTCTTCCGGGTCGAATGGAATAGCTGCTATTTCCGGGTTGTAGCCGGGCAGTCCAGGCGGCAAGAACCCGTTGGCCGGCTCCACCGCATCACCTAAGGTGTCTTCCAACAAGGCCTCTCTGTCGACGCTCAGCAGGAATGCTTTGCGCACCAGTGGATCATCGAATGGCGGTTCGTCAGAGTTCATGCCGGTGTAGTGGACGCTAAGCTCGGAAGTTTCCACCAGCTCAGCGGCCAGTGGATAATCGGGACTGTTTACCTGCGGCAGCTCATCCGCGAAGACGCGCGCAACGTCTATTTCGCCGGTTTCGTACATCAGGCGCGGCACACCGCCATGCAGCCTGTAGACCAGGTATGGTACTGGGGGCGCACCTCCATAAAACTCGTCATTGGCCTGCAGCACCATCACTTTGCGGGGCTCCCAGCTGATCAACTTGAAAGGCCCGGTGCCGTTGGGTTCCGCCCACCAGGGTATGTCGTTCCCCTGGTTGGCTTCTATCTGATTCTGGTCCACCACAAACGCCGCGGGGTGAGACAGCTTGGAGAGAAAATAGGACTTGGCGTCGTCTATTGTCACCTGGAGAGTGGCGTCGTCTATTACTTGCACGCCGCTGATCTCTTCAGCATCGCCGCTTGTGAACTCGCCTATGCCCTCTACGTCATTCAGATAGATGCCCACCGTAGTGGAGGGCGAGTCAGGAGAGGCTGCTCGTTCCCAGGAGAACTTGAAGTCACCTGCGGTGACCGGCCTTCCATCATGGAACTTTGCTCCATCCTTAAGGGTGAAGGTATAGACCGTGCCATCTTCAGAGATAGACCATTCGCTGGCCAGTTCAGGAACTAGCACCAGGTCTTCGTTGAACGAGACCAAGCCGGAGAACACCTGCAGGATGTACTGGAGAGACTGGCTTTCATTGGGAATGGCGGGATCCAGCAATAACGGGCCGTCGTCAAAGTAGAGGGTGAGCGCTTCCCGGCGCGGGATGTCAAGGGGCCGCGGCTCGCTCAGTTGAAAGCTGGCAATGAGCGCTTGCAAGTCGTCCATACTGGTTTCGAAATCGTCCTTTGGAGCCTCGGCTCGAATAAAGAAGTTCTGAGTGCCCCGCACCGCGGCGAAAAGGATGCCCTGCTCCTCTCCCTGGTCGCTGCGCCACTGGTAAGTGGTCTGAAAACCGGTAGAGCCGTCGTTGAGATCGACCACGGTGTCTTCCAGGGTGCGGAACCCCGGGCGGCTGAACAGTTCGGGCAGGAAATTATCCACGGCGGCGTCCGGCGTTACTATAGCCGTATCATAGAACAGGCTTACCTGGACTACCGGAGAAGAGCCACCGAAGTCGCCCAAGAACACCATGGTAGGAGGATTTACCTGGGTCACCACATTCCAATCCGGCGGATACCTGAGCTGGAACCCAAAGGTCCTGTCTATCAAGGTCTGGAAAGAGTCGGGGATGGTGATTTCGTCCGGAGGCGTGGGTGTAGCAGTGGGCGTTGCTCCTGGCGACGGTTGGCTGGTTGGTGTAGGCGTCGGGCTTGGCGTAGGAGTGGGACTCGGCCGGGGTGTTGGTGTTGCCGATGGTATAGGAGCAGGTGTAGGCGTGGGTACAGGCGATGCTTCAGGTGTCTGCGTGGGCATTTCCGTGGGACTCGGCTCCTCGGAAGTGCAGGCCAAGGCCAGAAGCAGGATCAGGGCCGCAGCAATAAGGTAAACTCTCAACCTATCCTCCGGGGGATTTCTTCATACAACGCAACAGGGATTATAAGTGTCAGCAAAGACTTCAATGACAAACAACGGCAAAATTCGTTATTCGTAATATGCCGCATATTTATGGTTAAGGTTATGATACCATATATGCCTGACCCTGTTGATGGCTGAGAAGATGCACCCAACTATACGGAGTTGAAAAGGGGAGTGCCGCTCTTGATCATTAGACTGAAGCTTGGCCTGGTTCTTATCGCAGTGTTAGCTTTGATGCCTCTGACCGCCGCCGCCGATGAAGGCGCGATAGACCTGACCCAGATAAATCCCGATGAGTTGATGATGCCGTTACCCAGCATCCGCGACCGCCTTTCCGGCCGCAGCTGGCTGGTCACCACGGGGCAAGACCCGGCGATGGGCATCGGATTGGACGGCGGCCTGTCCATACCGTCCACGTCGATTGGAGGGTCTCCACAACAGCAGGCCGGCGGCGGCGCTGCGCTGGTGCCGTTCCGAGACCCATCGGCGAAGTTCAGCCGCAACATACTGATCCCCAGTGACTACTCACAATTCACCTTCCAAACCGAACCGAGCATTGCGGTCGACCCCAATGATCCGGACCACCTTCTGGTGGGCATGATCGATTACAACTTCCCCAACATGGTGACCTACTCGAGCATAGACGGAGGGGCTACTTGGGAAGGGCCCAATAGAGCCAAGTATCCCAGGGAGAGCCTTGGATCCGCAGGCGATCCAATTGTGGCATTCGATCAGAATGGCACCGCCTACCTTGCTTCCATTTCGCTGGACATAGAGGAGTTCACCATCGGCCCTCTGGCGGGTACGGCGGTTACCTCAGCCATCGCAGTGGCCCGTTCTGAAGACGGCGGCTTTACCTGGATAGACCCGCTGGAAACATCCAGGGCCCGTTTCGCCTCAAGGTTGCTGCCCAGCACCGACGGCCGGATTCGCGGGGAGATAGAGATAGGATTTCTGGACAAGCCCTGGATGGCAATTGGACCAAGCCCGGACGACCCGTCCAAGGACAACATCTACGTTGTCTACACCAACTTCATACAGACCGCCAGCGTTCTCTGGATCGATGAATTGCCCACGCTGGGCCCCGGCACTCTGGAAACGGTGATAGAGATGGTCCGCTCAGAGGACGGCGGCGTGACCTGGACTGATCCCATTGAAGTAAGCCCCAGGGCGCTTTTCAACATACTGGTCAACCCTCCGGAAGCCGCGGAGTCGGAGCCAATTAACGCTCCTCCGGGACAGGAAGAGACCGGGCAAGCTGTAAGCAGCCGGCAGATTGTGCAGGGACCGGACGTTGCCGTGGCTCCGGACGGCACGGTCTACGTTGCCTGGATGGACTCCACCAATGACGACTCGTTTGAAGGCCTTGGCGAAATATACGTCGCCAGGTCAGACAACGGCGGCAGGTCTTTCCAAACGCCCAGAAGGGCCAGCGGATACTTGGAACCCAAGTTCCGCTCCAGAGACCACGTTTTCCGTTCCTGGGCCTCCGCTTTCCCCAAGCTGGCCTTGGGAAGCAACGACGAGGTCTACGTGCTCTGGGTGGCGGTACCCTCCGACAACCCGAACGACGACGGAGACGTGTTCTTTGTGAAGTCCACCGACCAAGGGAGAAACTGGAGCCGCCGCATCAGAGTCAACGATGATGAGACGAACGCATTCCAGTTCTTCCCGGAGATGGCAATAGACCCGGAGGGCAACCTGCACGCTATGTGGGGCGACTTCAGAGACGACCCTCAGAACGTGAGCTATCACATCTACTACGCCACGTCGGAGGACGGAGGCGAGTCCTGGGGCTTGAACAGCAGGGTCACCGACTTTCCTTCCAACCCCAACCAGGCGTTTCCCAGCGGGCAGTTCATTGGAGACTACTTTGCCATAGAGGCCACTGAAGACGACGTGTACATGGTCTGGGCGGACAGCCGCCTGGGAGAGTTCGGCGGGCTGAATCAGAAGATAGCCTTCGCCAGGCAGGAGCTCATGCCGTCGCCGTCCATCTTCATCTCGCCGCCCTCCGGACCCGGCGGAAAGGACGTGGTCATACAGGGGTTCAACTTCCAGCCGGACCGCAACGTGTTCATAGAGGTGGCGGGCGTGATAGTTTCCACCACCCGCACCAATGACGAAGGCCGGTTCACCTCGCAGATCTTCGTACCCATATCGGGAGAGGGGGCGCACACGGTGCGCGCCATAGAGGAGTCCGGCAATATAGCCTCGTCATCCTTCTTCATGGACTTCGGATTCGACAATATACAAGAGGCAACTCAGGGAATAGAGGAGCTATCGCAGCTACTGGAAGGCTTGGACAGCGGCGATGCTGAGGGCAGCACCCTCAGCGAAGACATCCGGAACCTGTTTACCGCTGTTGAAGAGCTGAAAGCGATACAAGACGACGTAGAGGACGACGGCGGTGTGTCGCCGCTGCTGATAGGTCTGCTGTTCGCTGCCGGACTGATTCCAATAATTGGCGGGGGAGCGCTGCTTGTCATCGTGCTGAGACGTTCCAGGCCTGCCGCTACTTCCACTTGACGGACGGACCATGCGCATAAATAACCGCTTGAAAATAGCTCTGGTTGTGATAGGGCTTCTCATTGGCTTGGAATTGGCCCCGGGCGTCCTGGCTCAAAGCCCTGACGACTATCAGCCGCCGCATGATAGACCCGGCCCCGCCTCTGAACGCATCCAGTTCCAGTCGTTCCACGTTGACCTGGCGGGCCAGTCCCTGCAAAACGGGGACATGGACTTCTATCTGTTCAGTCTGAAGACGGAGGCTGCTCGCCAGCTGCAAGATTCCACCGACATCACTATGTACCAGGCGCCGGCCACCTCCATATCCCTTATCTTGAATCCGGCCCCCGCCGCGGAAGGAGAGCTCAACCCGTTCTCCATCCGCGAGGTGCGCCAAGCCTTGCAATACGCCGTGGACAGGCGGTTCATCGCGGAGGAGATATACAAGGGCCTGGCGGAACCTATGCTGGCTCACGTAGGCCCCTTTGACTACGACTACCTGACGGTGTACGACGAGCTCAAAGAGCAGGACATCACCTACGATCCCGAATTCGCCCGCGACCTTGTGGAGCAGGCCATGACGGACGCCGGCGCCACTTTGCAAGGCGATAAGTGGCACTACAACGACAGGCCGGTGCAGGTCAAGTTCATCGTCCGCGTGGAAGACGAAAGGCGCGAGGTGGGAGACCTCATCCGCGCCGAACTGGACAAGTTGGGCTTCACCGTTGTGCCCACCTACCTCAACTTTGCCCCGGCCATACTTTCCGTATACGGCACCGACCCGCAGGTGTTCCAGTGGCACCTCTACACGGAGGGTTGGGGCCGCGGCGCTGCGGAACGGTTCGACTACGGGACTGCGAACAGCATGACCGCTCCCTGGCTGGGCAATATGCCGGGCTGGCAGGAAGTGGGGTACTGGCAATACGAAAACGAGCGCCTGGACGAGCTGGGGCAGAATCTCTTCCAGGGCAACTTCCGCAGCGTGGAAGAGCGCAATGAGATATACAAGGAGATTACTGAGATCTCTCTCCAGGAATCGGTGCGCGTCTGGCTGGCTACCATAGTGAACAGCCTGCCCACGGACAACAATCTGCAGGGGGTAACGCAGGATATATCGGCGGGGCCCAAGTCCATCTGGACCCTGCGTGAGGCGCACATACCCGGCGAGGATACGTTGACGGTGGGAAACCTCTGGGTGTGGACGGAGCGCACCACCTGGAATCCGGTGGGCGGCTTTGGCGACCTGTACAGCGTAGACATCTGGAACAACGTCCACGACCCGCCGCTGTGGCGCGACCCGTTCACCGGCGTCCCCATACCGTTCCGCGCCGAATACGAAGTGAGTACCGCCGGGCCTGAGGGCAAGCTGGACGTGCCCAGCGATGCAAAGCTATGGGATGCGGCGAATGACGAGTTCGTCGACGTGGGCGGCGGCATACAGGCCACGAGCAAGGTGATCTTCGACTACTCCAAATTCTTCCAGTCCAAGTGGCATCACGGCCAGCCAATCACAATGGCCGACGTCGTCTACACCATATCCCAGGGCTTCGACCGCGCCCTGGATGAGGACAAGTCCAAGATAGAGTTCGCTCTTGCGGTGACAAGCAAGCCGTTCCTGGAAACGGTGCGCGGCATCAAGGTGCTGGACGAAAACAGACTGGAAGTCTACGTGGACTACTGGCACTTTGTGGAGGACTACATAGCGGAATACGCCAACATGTCGGGAGTGAGCATGCCCTGGGAGGTCATAGCCGCCCTGGACAAGCTGGTCTTCGAAGATAGAAGAGCGGCCTACAGCGATACAGCCGCCCAGCGCTTCAGCGTTCCCTGGATCAACCTTGTAATGCCCAATGACGTGCGTCTGTTGCGCCGCGCCCTGATAGACCTACACGGCGACAACAGCTATCCGCAGAGCGTTTTCGAAAGCAGCGGCGTTTCTGTGTCGGAGGAGGAAGCCGGCCAGCGATACCAGGCTACGTTGGATTGGATAGAGGAGCACGACCTGGCGATTATCAGCAACGGCCCGTTCCAGTTGGTGCGCTACGACCCGCCTTCCCAGTTCGCCGAGCTGGTGGCGTTCCGCGACCCCAGCTACCCATTCAAGCCGGGCGACTGGTACAGAGGCGCGCCTCCCGCCATCCGGTTCAACAATATCGAAGCGCCTGACATAGGCATCGGCTCCGCCGCTACGGTAGAGGTGACCGTGGAAGGGCCGGGGCTCGTGGAGCTGCGATACCTGCTGCTGGACCCGGCCAGCGGCGAGGTGGTCACCCTGGGAGACGCCCAGCGCTCCAGTGGCAACCAGTACAGCTTGGAGATACCGGCTGACGTAACCGGCCAGTTGAGGGACGGCTTGTACCAGCTGTTCCTGGTTGCTTCCAGCGACCTGGTATCGTCGCTGGCCGAACGCCGGGTTGACCTGGAGGCCTTCTCCGGCGAAGTACCCACACAGGCTACCGTAGTCTCCACACCTACGGCGGCGGCTCCAACACCAACGCCTGCAGAGGGAGGCGGAGGGTTCTCCTGCTCAGGCCCGCCGCTGCAATCCGGGTAGTCTAGCGCTCAAAGCGTCATGTTTTTAGGACTAACGCTGGCACTCAGGGCGCTCTCCCTATTAGGAGTGCTCATCGTGGTGCTGGTGATGCTGGTGGTCGCTCTGGGCGCCACCGGTTTCTCCGACCGCATTCTCAACGCCATAGTAAACGAGGAGATGCGCGGCATTCGGGAAGGTCTGGCGCGCACCATACGAGACCCGGAGCAGTTGGAACAGGTGCTCCGCACACAGCGTGAAGAGCGCGAGAAGTTCTACAGCCTGGACAGACCGTGGTACCAGCGTCTTCCCGATATGGTCAGGCGTCTCATTCTCCTGGACCTTGGCGAGGCGCGCACTCTGCGCAGTTTCCAGGGCAGCCCCAAGGTGCTCACCATGGTGCTGGAACGGTTGCCCTATACCATGCTGCTCATCACCACGGCATCGGCGATTACGGCGGTGCTTGGCCTGGCTATTGGGGTCAAGCTAGCGACGCGCATCGGCAGCAAGTTGGATAGAAGCGTGTCCTACGCCTCCGCCATTTCATACGCTTTGCCCGCCTGGTGGACAGGCATCCTGCTCATCCTGCTTCTAGCCTTTCAACTGCGTATCTTGCCGTCCGGCGGTCTTCACAGTACGCCGCCTCCGGAAGGAGGCATAACCCGCTTGCTGGACCTGCTGTACCACGCCATCCTGCCCGTGATAACCCTTGTCCTGGTGTCGCTGGGGGCATGGGCCTACACGGTGCGTACCATGGTGCTGAACACGGCGCAGGAGTTCTTTGTCACCGTGGCGCGGGCCAAGGGCCTGCCGGAAGGCAGGGTGATGCGCCGCTACATCCTTAGGGTAGCCGCCCCGCCCATCGTGACTAACCTGGTGCTTGGACTCGCCGCATCGCTGGGCGGGGCCATACTCACCGAGACCGTGTTCAACTGGCCGGGCATGGGACGGCTCTACTACGACGCTATCCTGGCGGCGGACGAGGCGGTAATCGTGGCGCTGACGTTCATGTTCACCCTACTCTACGTGCTGGCGCGTTTCATACTGGAGGTCCTGTATCTGATCCTTGACCCACGCATCAGGTACACCTAGCTATGAAGGCAAAGGAAATAGTAAGCATACTGTTGAGCAGCGGCTCCGGCAGGGCAGGGGTGGTGTTCCTAGCCACCATAGTGCTGGCGTCCCTGTTTGTAGTGGTGCGGTTCCCATTGGACTTCGGTTCACAGAGATGGAACAACCCGGCGGAGTGGTCGGACAACCCCAGGGCAGTGCCGCCGGCCTGGACGAGCCTGTTCCAGGGCAGCGATGCCCTGCCTCACGCCGTCTTCCAGGCGTCTCAGCCCGACGCGGACGGCGGCTTGAGACGCAACTACTCGTTCGACTACCGGTACGACAGCAGCAGTCCTCCAACCTTCTCCGCGTTCTCCGTATCGGATGTCCGGTTCAGTGACCGGCCGCCTGTGATTACGCTCAACGTGACCCGTCCCGACGGCCGCCGCATAACGCTGCACCAGCAGGTGGTGCGAGGCCCCAGGCTCGGCGAGACGTCACCCTACCTTCGCTTCCAGGATACTCCACTGCGGGTCTTCCTCAGCGGCGACGGCGATATTCTGGTGCGACTGACCTCGTTCCTGAGGGAGGAGTTCGCTCTGGACGTATCGCCCGGCGACCTGGAAGGAAAGGTGGAACAGGTGGTCTTCGGCACGCCCGTTGCCGGAGAAACGCTTAGCTTCGAGCCTCTGCCCGGTTCGTACAAGTTCGACGCCCAGGCCGTCATGGGAGAAACAGGCGACTCCGTGGGCCAGGTCAAGCTGGTGCTGGGCGGCAACGTTTTTGGAGTGATGGGAACGGACTCCCTGGGACGGGACCTGGCGCTGGGGCTGCTCTTCGGGTTTCCGGTGGCCCTGATCATCGGCTTTGTCACCTCCGTATTCGCCACGGTTATAGGAACGTTCCTCGGCATCCTGAGCGGGTTCATGGGAGGCAAGACGGACGTGGCGGTGCAAAGGTTCTCCGATATCTGGAGCAACGTGCCGCTGCTGCCCATACTCATCTTCCTCATCTTCATCCTGGGCCAGAAGCTATGGCTGGTGGTGCTGATCATGATACTGTTCGGCTGGCCCGGGCTGACCATAGTGGTGCGCTCGATGGTGCTGCAGATACGCAGCGGGCAGCTTGTGGAGTCCACGCGGGCTTTGGGAGCGTCCAGGATGCGCATAATGCTGCGGCACATCCTGTTCCAGATAGCGCCGTTCGTCTTTGCCCAGATGATCTTCTTCACACCCGCCGCCATTCTGGCCGAGGCCGGGCTGAGCTTCCTCGGACTGGGCGACCCGTCCATACCGACGTGGGGGCAGATACTGGAGAACGGGTTCCGCACCGGGGCGGTATACGTCGGTTACTGGTGGTGGATACTGCCGCCGGGTCTGCTCATTGTGGCCACGGCGATGACCTTTGTGCTCATAACCCTGGGACTGGAGCCTGTGGTGAACCCGCGGCTGCAGACTGCGAGACAATCATGACCACTTCCGCGCCGCTGTTGCGCGTCAGCAATTTGAGCTTGCTGTACAGAACGCGAGAGGGAACCCTCACCGCGGTGGATGAGGTCTCGTTTACCGTCCAGGCGGGTGAGGCGGTGGGACTGGTCGGCGAGTCGGGGGCGGGAAAGAGCAGCCTTGCCCTATCGCTGGTGCGAGTCTTGCCGGGAAACGCCCTGCTCAAGGACGGAACGGTGGAACTGGAAGGGACGAACGTCTCCACGCTTAGAGAAGAGCTTTTCCGCAGGGAGATACGCTGGCAGAAGATGGCGATGGTGTTCCAGGGGGCGGTGGAATCGCTGAACCCGGTGGTAAAGGTCGGCCAGCAGGTGATAGAACCCGCGCTGGTGCACAACGACACGTCGAAGAAGGCGGCGGAGGCCGAGGCGCACCGCCTTTTCGATCTGGTGAACCTGCCCGCGGACGTCTTCGACAGATACCCGCACGAGCTGAGCGGCGGCATGAAGCAGCGCGTGGCCATTGCCATGTCGCTGATACTGAAGCCCAAGCTGCTCATACTCGACGAGCCGACATCGGCGCTGGACGTCACCATACAGGCGCAGATCATGGACCAGCTAAAGGACCTGAAGGAGGAGCTTGGCCTGGGCATCATTTTCATCACCCACGACCTGGCCCTGGCCAGCGACATCTGCGAGACCATAGGCGTGATGTACGCGGGCAGGATAGCGGAGATGGGCCCGGCGGAGTCGATCCTTGAAAAGCCAAAACACCCGTATACGCAGATGCTGCTGGCAAGCATGCCCCGCATACACCAGGAAGACCGCCCCCGGTTCATCCCGGGCAGCCCCCCGGACATGCGGGAACCGCCTGTGGGGTGCCGCTTCAACCCCAGGTGTCCCTACACCTTCGAACGGTGTACGGCGGAAGAGCCGCACCTGATAGGGGCGGGCCCTTCCCACCAGGCCCGTTGCTGGCTGGTGGAGGACGAAGCATGAGCCTGCTGGAAGCCCACGATGTGTCGGTGGAGTTCCGCGCCAAGAAGGGGTTCCTTGGCTCGGTGCCGGTGCGGGCGCTAGACGGCGTCTCCATCAGCCTGGAACAAGGGGAGTCGCTGGCTATAGTCGGCGAGTCGGGGAGCGGCAAGACTACGCTGGCGCGAGCCTGCCTGCGGCTGATCAAGCTGAGCGGCGGCGCGGTCGTATTCGACGGAGAGGACATCTCCGGGAGAAGCGAGACGGAGCTGAAACCGTTCCGTCGGCGCGCCCAGGCCATATTCCAAGACCCTTACTCCAGCCTGGACCCGTACATGACGGTGGGGCAGATTGTGGAGGAACCACTGATCATTCACGGCACGGACGTCCAGTCCAGGAAGGGAGCGGTGCACGAGGCACTGGAAGAGGTGAGGCTGCGTCCCGGGCACGAGTTCGCCGACATGTTTCCGCACATGCTGTCGGGAGGGCAGCGGCAGAGGGTGGCCATTGCCAGGGCGCTGGTGCTGGAACCGGAGCTCATAGTGGCCGACGAGCCGGTATCGATGGTGGACGCATCGAGCCGGGCGGAGATCCTCTACCTGATGCGCGACCTCCAGGAGAAGCACGGCACGGCCTTCCTGTACATCACCCACGACATCGCCACCGCCTACCACTTCTCGGAGCGTATCGCCGTCATGTACCTGGGCCGCGTCGTGGAGACCGGCCCCAGCAAGTCGGTCATCTCCAACCCTCTCCACCCGTACACGCAGGCGCTGGTGAAGGCGGTGCCTGAGCCCGATCCCTCCAACCGGTTCCGACGCAGAGCGTCGGTGAGCGGTGATCCGCCCACTCCGGCCAATCCGCCGCCGGGCTGCCACTTTCACCCACGGTGTCCTTACGCCTTCGAGCGATGCACCTCGGACGACCCGCGTCTCCAAGAAGTGCGCCCTAGCCAGGAGGCGGCGTGCCATCTGTGGCAGGGGCCTGACCCCGAGGCGCAGCTGCCGTCAACGGTAGGGTAGGGAGGATCTCCCGGTTCCCAATTGGCCGAACCCGCTTATTGCTGTACAATAGATTTCTCCTATGCTTGACATAGAAGGCATCTATAATCTCGGAGCGGCGGCATGGAAATCGGTCAGTTGGAAGCGTTTCTCAACGTGGTGCAGTACAAGAGCTTCAGCCGCGCCGCTGAAGCCATGGGGCTGACGCAGCCCTCCCTCAGCGCCCGCATCCTCTCCCTTGAGCGCGACACCGGTGGGCCTCTCTTCCACAGGATGGGCCGTGGCGTCCGCCTCACCGATGCCGGACAGGCCTTCCTGCCCTACGTTTCGCGCGCCCTGGAATCTCTGAGGGACGCCCGCGACGCCCTGGACGCCAGCCAGCGCGCTTCCAGCGGCAAGCTGCATATCGGGTCGGCCAGAGCCATCTGCGCCTACGTCCTGCCCGACATAGTCGAGCGGTTCCACATCCTCTATCCAGGCATAGACGTGGCCATCAAGACGGGGCGCTCGTCGGAAGTGCTGGAGATGCTCCTCTCCGACGAGGTGCAGGTCGGCCTTTCTCGCACCATCGTTCATCCGGACATAGAGGCGCGCCACATCTACGACGAGCACGTTGTTCTCGTCACCCATCCGTTGCATCCCTTCGCTCAATCCGGCGAAGCCAGCATCTACGACGTAGCCCACGAACCCCTCATCCTCTACGACCGCGAGTCCAGCTACTTCGTGCTGATCAACCGCGTCGTCCGCGAGGCTGGCATTGTGCCCAACGTCCAGATGGACTTGGACAGCATAGACGCCACCAAGCGCATGATAGAGCGCGGCCTTGGCATCTCCTTCCTGCCCCGCAACTCGCTGCGCCGCGAGTTGGAAGCTCGCACCCTGGCTACCGTGCGCATAAAAGAGGGCCACGACGTCGTGCTGCCCACGTCGGTCATGGTGAGACGGGAAGCCGCGCACGGTGCGATAGTGCAGACGTTCCTGGACCTCCTTTTCGGCATCTTCGAGGTAGATGAAGCTGGAGAGAAGGCAGACGCGGCCGCGTCTCCAACCTCGTCCTAGCCGAGCTCAAACGGCCCCTGCCGTCATGCTGAGCCCCTCCGTCATTCTGAGCGGAGCGAAGAATCCAGGGCGGTTCATTCCAGGGCAACCCTAGTTTTGCGTGCAACGGCCTTGGGTTCTTCGCTCCGCGGCGCTCCTCTCAGAACGACAGTTGTTGCGCGCCTGCCCTCTTGCCTGCCTTGCCCGTTTGCTTGTCCGTCCGCTAACATGCAGCCAACTTCACGGGGGAGGGTTCTGCAATGCTCCATATCATGCCGCCGCCAGAAGACAAGCTGCCCTACGTAATGGGGCCGTATCAAGAGCCGATTGCCACCGTTCAGGCGGGCCAGACCTTCCAAATCACCACCAAGGACGCCTTTGGCGATAGGCTCCACTCCGCCGACGTCAACCTCGGCGACGTTATTCAGATGCCTTACGTCAACCCATGCACCGGGCCTATCTACGTGGACGGCGCCGAGCCGGGAGATACGCTCGCCGTCCGCATAGACGATATCAAGATTCCCCGGGACTACGGAGCGAGCATCATAGCGCCCGAATTCGGCGGCGTTTGCGGCACGACCTGGACGCGCGTGCTCAACCCGCCCTTGGAGCCTCGCATACTGATTCACCGCATCACTGAAGACGGCGTAATCCACGACGATAACCTGGACATACCCCTCATACCCATCGAACCGTTCTACGGCACCATCGGCACCGCCCCCCTCGTCGAGGCCATCTCAACGCTGTCCCCTGGCTTCCACGGCGGCAACATGGACGCCGCCGACGTCTGCCCCGGCAACACCGTATACCTGCCCGTGCACCACAAGGGCGCGCTGCTTTACCTGGGCGACGGCCACGCCGCCCAGGGAGACGCCGAGGTCTGCGGCTCAGCGGTGGAGATCCCGACCACGGGCACGCTGACGGTCGACGTGGTCAAGGGCAAGGCCACTCCCACGCCTCGCGTGGAAAACGACGAATACCTGATGTCGATAGGCAGCGCCAGGCCCATGGAAGACGCCGCACGCATCGCCTTCTACGACCTCGTCACCTGGCTTGCGACGGACTATGGCTTCGACCGCATCGCCGTGTACCAGCTATGCTCCCAGGTAGCCAGGGTGCGCCTGGCCAACATGGTCGACACCCTCTATTCGGTAGTGGCCAAATTCCCCAAGCGGTACCTGCTGAGGAGCTAGGGATGCCCGAGGACAATCCAAACATAGACACCCTCGTCAGAGTTATTGAGGAACTCCAAGACCGTATCAAGAGTCACACCAAAATACGTTTTAATGAGACCCGCACTCGTGATGACCTCATCAATCCGCTGTTAAGAGCCCTGGGCTGGGAAGGTCCTTCTGTAATCACTTCTGAGTACTCCATCACAAGAGGATTCAGGCCCAAGAAGGCCGACTACGCCCTACACGAGCCTGGCCGAACGAAACACCCCGTAGCCTTTATCGAAGCCAAGCGCATGAGTACGGATCTAACCGGGGATCACCTTCAACAGGCGATTGGTTACGCTCGGAGCAGGAAAAGCGTCAAGTACATTGGCCTCACCAACGGCGATCAATGGCTCTTCTACGATGTCTCGGATGTTAACCGTCCCGTTGTTGATGTTTCTATTCGTAATCAATCCGCATACTCCTGCGCGGTTCAATTACTGCAATTCAAGCGAGGCGGGGAGCGTTCTGAGGTGGCCATTCAAATCAATCGGACGCTCTACGACGTCCTTGGCGTTGCACTTTCGGCTTCCCCAGAGGAGATCAGAAAGGCCTATTACCACAAGATCAAGGAAACTCACCCTGACCTTTCCTCAGATGAAAGATCCCATGAAAAGGCGCAACAAATAAATGAAGCGTATGCCGTCCTGAGTGATCCAGTCAAACGCTCGAAGTATGACCGACAGTTAGCAACTGAGGAGGATGCCCACCAACCATATATGGAACATATTCGCACTGTTGATGTGGTTAAAGTGCTAGGTAGATCAGGTCTGTCCGCTCTGTTAGGCAGCATTGCCGGTTACTTCATAGGCTTTCGCGCTGCGCAACCCCTCTTGAAAGAATTCACCGGTCCAGTGGGTGCAATATCTATAGGAATAGCGGTGATTGTGTTGGCAGTGTTCATCCTGCGCCGCCTGCCGTGGCGACGACTGTCATTGAGTTGGGTTTGGCAAGTAGAAGGGGACGTTAAGAAAACGCTCATTTGGTCATGCAGCGGTGTCGCTGTTGGTGGTGCTCTAGGCGGCATCCTTGGCTACGTCGCTGGCATTCGTTCTGCGCAGCCTATCTACGATATGCTTGATCTTGTAGGCACGATTGTCATTCTTGTGGTCATTGCCGTGGTAGTAGTTGTATTGGCGGCATTGTGGTTCGTATTGGTGAGCAGGGCGGCGAGTGACGAGCGTCGACACCGGGGCCGGCGTTACTACCGAGAAGAACGCAGCTTGACGAGGTCATTGGTACGGGGTCTTATCGGTCGAAACCGGAGCCAACGCCAATACCGAGGCAGGCGCTAACTACTAGGGCGCTACCTGACACACGAGGTCAACCTAATTTTAGTGGTCGATTGCCTTACCAGTGTCGCTCTACTCAGCGACTAAAAATACGCAAGTGGGCTAATTGAAGGTATGACAGACAAGCAGAGTAGGGGAGCAGTAACCGCACTGGGATACGAGACGCACGTCGGCATGGTGCGGAGCTCCAACCAGGACTCCTTCTGCGCCCTGCTCGCCCCCGATGCCCCGCTGGGAAGCGACGCCTTGCTCGCCGTGGCCGACGGCATGGGTGGGCGTCCGGCGGGCGACGTGGCCTCCGCCCTGGCCATCGAGAGGCTGCTAAGCCACCTGCAAGAGGCGGACAAGCAACAGGCCCTGGACGCAGGGCAGCGCGCCGGCCTGCTTGGTGAAGCGATGCACGCCCTGAACCGCGACGTGTTTCAGGCTGCAACCAAGCCGGAAACGCGAGGCATGGGGACCACGCTCACGGTCGCAATGGTGGCCGGGTCTTCCCTTGTCATCGGTCACGTGGGAGACAGCAGGGTATACCTGCTGCGTGTGGGTCAGCTCCACCAGCCAAGCTCCGATCACAACTGGGCCGAGGAAGAGATCAGGAGAGGACACCTTACGCGTGACTCGGCGCGTACACATCCCGGCAGGAACATGCTGACCAGGGCCATCGGCACGGCGCTGCAGGTGGAGGTCGACGTGCTGGTATTGCCGGTACAGGAAGGGGACACCATACTGCTCTGCTCGGACGGTCTTCACGGTCTCGTGGCCGACGAGGAGATATCCGTGGTTCTGCAGGCACAACCGCCGCCGGAAGCGGCCAAAACGCTGGTGGACATGGCAAACGAGCACGGAGGCTCCGACAACGTAACCGTAGTGATCGCCCGGATAGGCAATGCCGCCAAGGGCGGCGCTTTAATCGACAGGCTAAAGCGCATGTTCAGGGGATGAATCATGAAGATTGCCGTATCAGCCTTAATAATCGCCGTGGTCTTATCCCTGGCCATTGTCGTCACATGCGGAATAGTCCCCAAGAGAGGGAATGACTCTACAGACTCCGGTTCAAGTTCCACAAAACTTCTAGATAGTTCAGCGCCCACAGGCTCGCCGCAGGAGGTCGAGGAATTCATAGAGGAACTGATGAGAGAAGGTGGGGACATAAATGCCAAAGATGAGGACGGCGCCACTCTGCTGCACTTGGTAGCGGCCCAGAATAAAGATCCGGCAGTAGCAGTGTTGTTAATCGAGCAGGGGGCGGACGTGACTGTAAGCGCCCAAAATGGTGCTACTCCGTTGCATTTGGCAGCGGCCCGGAACGTCAACCCGGCGATGGTGGAGGCGCTGCTTGATGGAGGCGCAGACGTTAACGCCGACGATTGGCTCAACGCTACACCCTTGCATTTGGCGGCGGCCCAGAATCCCAATGCAACGGTAGTGAGGGCGCTGCTCGAGGGCGGGGCCGATGTCAATGAAAGGAATTCCATGGATGCCACGCCGTTGCATTCCGCGGCGGCGGAGAATCCCAATCCGGCAGTGGTAGAGGCGCTGCTTGATGGAGGCGCAGATATCGATGCTGCCAGGTTTGGGGGCGAAACACCTCTACACGAAGCCGCAAGGTCCAACGAGCGGGAAGTAGTCACGGTCCTCCTAGATCGTGGTGCGAACACTGAGGCCGAGTTTCAACGGAGGACTCCCCTGTATTGGACGGTATTCAATAACGACTTGGCGATGGCCGAGTTGTTCCTTGACCGAGGCGCGAACCCCAACGTTGGGATTGAACATGGAGACACGCCCCTGTATTGGGCTATAGTCGACAAGAATGCAGCAATAGTGGAGGTGTTGCTCGAAGCCGGAGCAGACGTCAATGTCAGCAATGAGAACGGCTGGACTCTTCTGCATGATGCCGCTTATGGCGACGGGTTTGATATCACGGTCTTGCTAATAGACCGGGGGGCTGAAATCAATGTCGAGGACAGTCAGATGCAAACACCTCTTCACGCAGCGGCTTGGAATGCCCGCCCGGAACTGGTAGCGCTATTGGTGCGCCACGGCGCGGACACCGAAGCCATTGATCAGTACAATCGCACACCTTTGCTGATTGCCATACATCAGAGTCGCCTGGAAGTAGTAGAGGCATTGCTGGACGGAGGCGCCGACCCCAACTCTGAAGTATACGGTGACAACACCCCGTGCATACGAGCGCGGGGGAACGAGGCGTTCAACGAAAGTCATCTTTTGCAGCGTCTCTGCCAGGGTTAGGTTCAGCGCCAAACCGGCATGGGCAGCGGCCGATGAGAACTATTTGAAATATAGCCTCTCGTCCAAATCGTCTCTATCCTTAACCCACCCTTAAACCGTCATTAACCTTCTTCCTCTACGATGTAATTGTAGTCTTATCAGCAGAGGATTCTAAAACCGAATATGGCTAAATGGATGAAAAAACTGGCTCTTCATTACGACAATATGAGGAGTCGCTACCCAGAGGATAAGCTCCTTATCCTCTTTGACATAGACGGCACCATTCTGGATATGCGGCACATGATATTCCACGTGCTCAAGTCCTACGACCAACACCACTCCTCCGGATACCTTGAGGACCTGCGCTTTTCCGATATCAAAAACCACGAGAACCAGGTGGCCCCTTTGCTTGAAAAGCTGGGCATTCCCCCGACCAAAGCGGAGGAGATAAACCGGTGGTACCTGGATACTCGCTGGACGTCCAACGCAATACTGGAGTCGCACCGTCCGTTCTCCGGCGTGATGGAGGTGATGCGCTGGTTCCAGATCCAGCCCAACACGTACGTGGGTCTGAATACGGGGAGGCCTGAGGAGATACGTTCCGAGACGCTATGCTCTCTAAATCGGCTCGGCGAAGAGTACAAAGTCTCCTTCAGCAACGATCTGCTCTATATGAATTCCGCCGGCTGGAACCAGTTGATAGAGGAGTCCAAGGTCAATGGCGTGAGGCGTTTCCAAGAGGCCGGGTACCGCGTATTTGCCTTCGTGGACAACGAGCCCGTCAATCTGGATGCGGTTTCACGGGAGTGCGGAGACGACGATATCCTGCTTCTTCACGCCGACACCATTTTTCATTCCAAGCGCAACCGCCTGCCGCGGCGTTCGGTTAGCGGCAAGACCTACGACCTTACGGAACTGGCCCACGAACCGGCCTTGCCGCAGCACATCCAGTTTGTCTGGCACGGAGTCAACGACGAGGCCAACCTGCGCCAGTTCCTTGCCTCCAACGTGGTCTGGGGCGAGATGGACGTGCGGTCCGACCCGTCCCAGAAGGACGCCATTCTGCGCCACGATTCTTTCGATACCACGCCGGCCTCGGAAGGGGAGCGGTTCATTCACCTGGAGGAAGCCTTAGAGGCTATGGACCGGTTCGGCAAGTCCATAAAACTGGACTTGAAGGAGAACGGCAGCACCTTGGCCGGAGTCCTGGAGATAGTGAAAGCCATGGACATGGACGATTCCCGTCTATGGATCAACAGTGAAATAGAGGCGCTCGGGGAAGAGGGGTTCCGTGCCGCCGCGGTGGCTTTCCCCAACGCCATCCTGCAATGCTCCATAGACTTCATAGCGCCCCTCGTAGTTGCTCTGCCCGAGAAGGCTAACGAGCTGTTGCAGACCTTTGCCGGATGGGGCATCAACAGGTTCTCGCTGGACTGGCACGCGGCCAAGAAGAAGAAGATACTCGACCAGCTGGACGTGTGGGGCTACGAGGTGAACATCTACAACGTGCCGGACTTGGAATCGTTCCTCAGGGCTGTCCTGCTGCTGCCCAGGTCGATCACTTCCGATTTCAACTTCCCGCT
>CAYVEN010000028.1:0-21085 GCA_964450505.1 uncultured Dehalococcoidia bacterium
CGTCTATAACCATGAACTCGTTGGCCGCCCCGGCGTTGCCTCCTCCGCCGACGCCTACGCTGCGGATCATGGGCAGGCCCAGGTCGTTTCTGTACAGCGACCACGGCCCTCCTCCTCCGCTGTATGGCGCCATCACCAGCGGCACCTCCATCTCCTCGAACGCCTCCATGATTGCCTGCACAAGGTCGGTGTCCGTGCCCGTCTGCGACGAATCGTTGGCTGCCAGCACGTCCAGTTCCAGGTCGTCGAAGCCCTGGGCTGCTAGGTGCTCGTTGATCTGCCCTATCACCTTGGTCACGCTGAAGCCACGCGGCACGCGAATATCAAACCGTGCTGCGGCTACGTTGGGTAGCGTGAACGGCATGGTGCCCGGCCCGGTGAGACCGGCGCGCAGGCTGTTTATGTTGAAGCTGGGTCCGTAGAAGTAGTTGAGTATGACCTGCTCGTCATCCAGGTCGCCCGCAGGCACCTTCATCGCCGCCACTCCCGGCAGCACCTGGTTCCAAGCGCCGTTGCCCATCGCTTCACGAAAGGCAAACGCGGCCTTCTTCTCGTCCTCCGTGGGTGGCGTCAGGTCATCGTAGAAGCCGGGGACGGATACCGTATTGCCGTTGTTCTCTGTAAGGGTCGACAGCGCTTCTACCAGCCGCCAAGCCGGACTGTCTATCACCGACTTGGTCATGCCGTGTCCCGGCGCTGCCTGCGGTCCCCTGCCCCACTTCTCTCCGCTTGCGATCAGGTCGGCGTATATCAGCCCCTTGTAGCCCAGGCTCATGCTGACCCGTCCCGTCGCATCCTGCGACGCCCCGGGGCTGAAGCTGGCCTGTGCCGTGGCAAGGAGGTCGCGGTATTCCTGGTACATTTCGGGGAAAGAGGCGCTGCCTAGTATCTCGTCGCCCTCCAAGAGGAACATGAAGTTGAAGGGAAGCTCCCCCTCCACTGCGTTGATCGCTTCCAGGGCGTTCAGCCAGGCGACATAGGGGCCTTTATAGGAGGCCGCGCCCCGTCCCATGAGCACCTTGGAGTACGGCCCTGATGACGCTATCGCGCCGCTCCAGGGCGGGTTTTCCCATTTCTCATGGGGCAGCACAGGCCTGGTGTCGAAGTTGGCGTACACAATGATGGTTTTTGGCTTTCCTGCGTTGTAGTAAGCCCACAGTCCGGGAAGGTGAGAGGTCTCGACAAGTTTGGCTTCCTCGCAGCCGATCTCCTTGTGCAGCTCCACCAGCAGCTCCGCGCACTCCCTAACGCCGTACTCCTCCACCGATACACTTGGCTGCTCTACAAGTCTCTGTATGCGCTGAATGTGGCGCTCCTTGTTCTCCTCAAGGTAGGCGCGTATGTTCTCCAGGCCAACTCCAATCCGCATATGATTCCTCCCCTATTGATTGCTTCATACCAGCGTCTGCGATTCTATGAGGGGTGAGGTATGGAGTCAAACGGCGCTGCTGCCGGCGGCCTTGCCCGCCTGCCGTATGCCCGCTTTGCCCGTTTTATGATAGCCTGTCGTGCGACGGCTAAAGCTGCTCAACGGAGAAAGCAATGGGCGCTATTGAAGACATCATACTCAACCAGGGCAAGTGGACGGGCATCTCCGGCGTCCGGCTCCATATGTCCGATACTTTTGTTGAGGACGCCGCTAGGTTCATGGTTCTGGACAACCCCGGTCACGCCTTCATCCTCACCGGCTTTTTTATCCCCAATCCCTACCAGTTTCCACCGCCGGAGACCGGCTCCGTGGAGAGCGACGGCCCCCCGGGCGCCTATTTCCTGGGCAGAGCGCTGACCAATTTGGGATGGAAGGTAACCTACGTTGTAGACCACTACGCTACATTCACTCTTGAAGGCCAGCCTACCGTGGAAGAGGTCGTCGAGTTTCCCATCACTGACGACAGTGCCAGCGAGCAGTTTGCCATAGACCTGCTGGAACGGCACAAGCCCTCCGTGCTCGTTGCGGTAGAACGGCCCGGCGCGAGCGCGGAAGGCAAGTACCAGTTCGTGGGAGGCTCTGACGTCACCGAGCGCACCGCCAAGCTGGACTACCTGTTTCACCATCACAACGCTACCATCGGCATCGGCGACTGGGGCAACGAGATCGGGCTGGCCAACCTTGCTCAGTACACCGGCCCGCGCCTGCCTTCCAAAGCGCCCACCGTCACGCGGTCCACGCATCCCATCATCGCCGCCGTGTCCAACTGGGGCGCCTACGGCCTCGTCGCCGCCATCTCCAAGGTGGTGCGGCGCAACCTCCTTCCGCACCCCGACATGGAGTTCGACCACATCCAGCGTCTCATCGACGCCGGCATGGTTGACGGACGGGGCCGCCGCGAATGGATAGTGGACGGGTTCGGACCGGAAGAAAACCGCCGCGTCCTGGAAGACCTCTGGGACTACCTCTATTCCCTGGGAATCACTAAGTTCTAGTATGAGGGCGCAACGCGTATCCGCCTCAACCCGTGCTAGAATGTGCGCGCTGTCTTCAGAGCTATGGAACGCAAACGTATAAGACTACTCCACACGTCGGACGTCCATATGGGAAGTGACCTTTATCCCAGGGAGGCCCAGCAGGGATTCGAAAACGTCCTGGATACGGCGAGGCACCTCTCCGTGGATGCCCTGTTGATAGCCGGAGACCTCTTCGATAGTGGAACTGTTCCCGAGGAAACGGTGCATTACGTGTTCGAATCGCTGGCCGCCTTGCACCGTCCCGCAATCGTCCTACCCGGCAACCACGACACTCTCATGACCTCCGACTCATTCCTCCTTCACGAATCGCGGGATAACGTTCACATCCTCAGAGACCGCGGCGGCGAAACGGTCGCTTTCAGTGATTTGACGCTGTCCGTCTGGGGCAGTCCGGTCTACAACCACGCACCGGAGTTCCACCCGCTGGGCTGCATCCCGCCTAGGCCGGACGGAGGATGGTACGTGGCCATAGGACACGGCATCGTGCTGGATTCGGTCAGCTTCATCGACAGAGGCTCCCCCATCACTCACGAGGAGCTGGCCAACGCAGACTGCGATTACATAGCGCTGGGGCACACCCATGTTTTCCGTGACGTGACAAAAGGCAAGGCATCCGCCTTCTACAGTGGAGCGCCTTCCGGGGGCCACGAACGTACCGCCGCCCTCGTTACGCTTGACCCGGACACGGGCGTTAGTGTGGAACAAATACACGTATCCTAGCCAACCGTCACTCCGAGAAGTCGGGAGTCCACCCCTCCACTCTCCCTGGATACCCGTCGTCACGGGCATGACAGTGTAGAGGTGGTCAGCTACGGCCAGGTTTGCCGGAACTCGTCGCGGTGCACCACCTGGCCGGTGAAGCTGGAAGCATCCTGTTGTGCTAGCCAGAGAGTGGCAGGCACGACATCTTCTGCCGGAGAAGGCATCCTACCCCAGAGATCAAGCGAGGGGTCCCAATCGCGGGTCATCTCAGACTCTACGAGGCCGGGGCCCAGGGCATTGACCGCTATGTTGTACGGCTTCATGTCCATGGCCAGATTGCGTGTGAACCGGTCTAGCGCCGCCTTGGATGCGCCATAGACCAGCGTATTCTCCTGGTCCCATATTGCAGACCTAGAAGATATGTTGATGATGCTTCCGGCGCGTCTTTCCATCATGCCCGGCACAACGTATTTGCATACCAGAAATGGGCCTACTATGTTTACCTTGAGAACCTCTGCAAATTCGGCCACACCAAGCTCCGTTATGAGGCCGTTAACTGTTATGCCCGCGTTGTTGACCAGCACGTCTATTGGCCCCGCTTCCGCCACGGTAGAATCCACCAGGGCCTTGACCTGCTCCTCACTGGTAACGTCGCAGGGGAAATGCAGCGCCTTACCTCCAGAGTCCGTGATCTGCTTCACCGTCTCTTCCAGGGAGCCCTGGGCAACGCCGGAGCCTTGTTGGGTTGTCCTGGCCGATGCCACCACCGTAGCCCCGGCGCTGGCAAAGCCCACGGCCAGGGCTTTGCCTATACCTCTGCTGGCTCCAGTTATGAGTACGACCTTATCTTCCATGACTGTCTCCTAATCGAATGCCTTGATCCGGCTTACCGTCTCCGCGTCTAGTCTCTGCACTACCGCCGTCACCAGCTCCACTGCCTGATCGAAGTCAGAGCGGCTGATTAGGCCGTTGTGGCTGTGCAGGTAGCGCGTGGGGATGGCTATGTTGATGCTGGGAGCGCCCCCTCTGGTGCGTTGCATTTCAGCGCCGTCCTCCCCATAGCCGCTGAGAACGGTGAACTGCAACGGGATGCTCTTCTCAGCCGCCACGTCCATGACCAGGTCGCGCAGCTTTAGATTGGGAAGCATGGAGCTATCGTGCAAGAATACCGATGGCCCCTTGCCCAACTTCTCCTGCGCCTCGTCCTGTGTAATACCTGGATAATCCGACGCTACGCCCGACTCCAAGCTGATGCCAATATCCGGCGCTATGCGGTAGCTGCTGGTATGCGCGCCGCGCAGGCCTATCTCTTCTTGGACCGTGGCCACGCCGTATACCGTATTGGATGCAGGCTCGCTCTTCAGGCGGCGCATCACTTCTATCAGCACCGCAACGCCAATACGATCGTCCCAGGCCTTCGCCAGGTAAAACTGCTCGCCGTTCAAAACAGCGAATTTGCTGTCGGGCGCAACAGGGTCTCCGGGCCGAATGCCCAGCCGCTCCTCCGCGTCCTCCTTGCTGGATGCGCCCACGTCTATGAACATCTCATCCCGTTTGAAGACCCGTCCGCGAGCCTCCGGCGTCATCACGTGCACGGTCTTTATGCCCGTTACGCCGGGCACGGGGCCGTTTCTGGTCAGCACCACCCACCTCTGGTTTATCAGCGACTGGTCAAGCCACCCGCCGATAGTCTGGAACTTGACGTAGCCTTCGGAGGTGATGAACTTGACCATCAGCCCCAGCTCGTCCATATGCCCGGCAAGCATGACCTTCGGTTCATCGCTGGTGCCCTTCAATCGTGAGATCAACGATCCCAGGCCGTCGGTTTCCAGGTCGTCGCAGATGGGCTCCAACTCCCTCTGCACGATGCTCCTAACCGGCCCTTCGAACCCGGAGGGGCCGTATGCGTTGGTCAGCTCTTCTAGAAGGTCCTTTATCCTGTCCATGCTCACATCTCCCTGGTGTCCATGCGCAGACGGAGGTAATTCTGAAACTTGTCCTCCAGCGATGGGTTGCTCAAGAAAGCTCCTCGGCGGGCGGTGGTCAAAGCCACGCTGGAACGCTGTTCCACGCCGCGTTGAATCATACAATAGTGGATTGCCTGCGCGACTACAATGACCCCCAGCGGGTTTATATGCTGGTCGATGGCGTTGGCCACTTGTTGGGTCATCCTTTCTTGCACCTGCAACCGCCTGGCAAACACCTCCACGACCCGCGAGAGCTTGGACAACCCCGTGACGATCTTGCTTTCCGGATCGGGTATGTATCCAATATGCACCATCCCTCTGAACGGCGCTATGTGATGTTCGCAGGTGGAGGTGAACTCTATGTTGTCCATTATGATCATGTCGTCGGAGCCGGCCGGATAGTTGTCGTCCTCTAGCTGAAAGATGACCCGCAAGTGCTCTTCCGGGTCATGCTGCGAACCCTGGGTATAGGTGAGCAGGGAACGCGCCCACCGTTCCGGGGTCTGATGCAGACCCTCTCTTTGGGGGTCTTCTCCCAATAACTCTAGCACCTCCCTGAGGAGGGGTTTCAGCTTCTCAAGCTGTTCCGTTCTTACCAAAGTCCCGTCCACGTTTACCTCCGGTGGCTAATTCCCTGCGTAGATAGTGCTGTCCTCTATTGCAGACTGTTTGAAGGCCATGCGCCGCTCGTTGCATTTGTTGCACATGCCGCAGTGAAGCCCGTCGCTGGGCGAAATGCAGGTCAGGGTCAGGTGCAACGGCAGATGCTTGAAGTCGCGAATCAGGGCATGCTTTTGTGCTTGTCTATAGGGCGCCGTCACGCTGATCCGTCGCCCCAGTGCAACCGAAAGCACTCCGGCTAAACTGCTGAAGAATTCCGGTGTGGCATCTGGGAAGGGGTTGCCGCCCAGCGAACCCAGTGCAATCTGCGATACGCCGTGAGTGCTGCACCATATAGCGGCAAGCGATACAAGTAGAACGTTCCTGCCCGGCAGAAACACGGCCTCGTCCGCTGTGTCTGCGCCGGGAGTCCCTTCACCGGTCAAGCTCCAGTGGTCTCCGTACAGTCCCTCGACTGGCACGTAAAGCTCTCGTACTCCGTGTACGTTGGGGCTGTGCAAGGCCGCAATGAAAGCGTTCAAGGAGCGGACCTCTTCTTCCTCCCAGAGCAGGCCCTTCCTGACGTAGATGGGGAAGACCTCCGCGGTTCCGGCCAGGTCCGCCAGTAGGATCGAGCTGTCCAACCCGCCGCTTGCCAGCACGGCTATTCGTTCCACCCTGACTCCTCGCGGTAGCTGGCGTAGCTTGAGGGTGTTTCCCACAACCGCATCTCCGAGACCATCAGGCCCTCTTTTCTTATCTGCCGGTATATGTGCTTCAGGATGTTCTCTGCCGTCGGGTTGTCTTCCATTGGGTAAAACGGTTCGCCCATTTCGGAGAGAAGGGAGGCCAAGGGGTCATCTTTGTGCAGCAGCATCTTGTGGTCCAGGTTCCTATCAACCCAATCTTTCACCACTCCGCGCAGGTCGCTGAAATCCATGACCATACCCCTATGGTCCAGGGAGTCCGACTCTATTTCCACCTCCAGCAAGCCGTTGTGCCCGTGGAGATGACGGCACTTGCCCTCGTAATCCAGCAACCGGTGTCCGTAGCAAAAATCAATCGTCTTTACTACCTTGTGGAGCACAGCTTCCTCCTATCCTTCGACGCCAGGGCCGGCCAGATGCCTACCCGCATCGACGCGGATAGTCTCGCCGGTTATGGTTTCGCTCTTGAGAAGTGTGACTATCGTCTCGGCGATTTCGTCCGCTCCCGATTCCCTCTTCAAGGGTGTGCTGGCAATAACGTCCTTGGCCCACTCTTCTTCGGAGATCTCAGGCGGCCTCATCGTGGGGCCTGGGGCGATGCCGTTGACCAGGATGCCATGCCCGGCAAGCTCAGCCGCAAAGGCCCTGGTCATGAAGCCGATGGATGCCTTGGCTGTCAGATAGGGAAGATAGTCCGGATACGGCGTCTCCCCTGCTGCCCAGTCGCTGAACATCAGTATATGGCCTTTGGTGTCGCCGCTGTTGCTCATCATCCGGCGGGCCCCGTATACGGCCAGCAGATAGGCGCCCCTTGCGTCGGCCATGGCCTTATCCCAAGCCTCTCCATTCAGAGCGTCGAAGCGCGCCCTTGGGTAACCCGATGCCAGGTTGATCACAAACCATAGGCCTCCTAGTTCCTCCGCTGCCTGGCTTGTCATACGCTGCACGTCCGCTTCCAAGTTGATGTCCCCCTGGACCAATAGCGTCTTCTCCACCTGGGACGCCACCTCGTCCTGCAACCGCTGAGCTTCAGCCACCGACCTTCGATAGGCTATGGCTAGGTTGACGCCTTCCTGCGCCAGTCGCCTTGTTACCACGGCTCCTATCCGCTTGGTCCCTATGATTAGGGCTGCTTTCCCCTTTACCTGAAGCATTCGTTATTTGTCCGGTTCTTGTAACGGTTTCGCAACAGCGAAAGCCATTGTACTACAGCCAAAAACGCTCTTCCCCACTTGCGACGAAGGGATTGAGACGCTTTACTAGGCTGTTAAGATTGTCGGCAACACGAACTTAGAGAGTGGCATGAACGACTCCAATACTCCGTGGTACGTTGACTTTTTTGGCAATGACTACCAGGAAGCCTACGGCAACACCTTTACCGGGGAACGCGCGGAAAAAGAGGTGCAATTCGTGGAGCGGACGCTAGGTCTCTCCTCGAATAGCCGTCTCCTTGACCTGTGCTGCGGTCAGGGCAGGCACAGCATTCTCCTGGCCAGCCATGGAGTGAAAGTTACTGGCCAGGACCTCAGTTGGGAATACCTGGAGCAGGCCGGACGGAGCGCAAAGGAACAGGGCGTTCATCTTGACCTGCTGCGCAAGGACATGCGCGACATCCCGTTCAAGGACTACTTTGACGCGGTGATCAACATGTTCAGCTCCTTCGGCTACCTGGAATCGGACGAGGAGAACCTGAAGGTGCTGGAGGCCGTCAGGGAGGCGCTTAAGCCCGGCGGGCGTGTTCTGATCGATATGATCAATCGTGAGTGGGTAGTCAGCAACTACGACCAATCTGACTGGCGTCAAGGCGAGGATGGCAGCCTTTACCTGGAGCGCCGGGAGTTTGACCTTGTCACCAGCCGGAACCACGTTACCTTTACAATCATCAAGCCCGACGGCAGCCGCAGAGAGACGGTTGGCCATCACATACGGCTGTACACCTTAACCGAGATGCTGGACCTGCTCCGAAAGGCGGGGCTTGCCTTTGTGGAGGTCTACGGCGGCTTCGACGGTGAGGCCTATTCAATCGACACGCGCCGCATGATTGTGGTGGCTGAAAAGCGCCCGGTGTAACGCTAGCAACTAGCGCGGCATGTTCTGCTCAACCCACTCCCGCTCTTCCCGTTCCTCATCGAAGTAGATGAAGCGGTGGAACATCTTGGTCTCGCCCCGCCTTCTCCTTAAGTCGTTTCGGTTAGCCTCCGAACCTGGCGCGTCGGCCTTCGATGTCACCGGATCTATGACCACTCCATAGTTCCGCAGCGCGCCTTCCATGGTAACGAAGCCGCCCCTCACGTCCTTCTCCACCAGGGCTATGTCTCGTTCCAAAGGGTCGCCCCATCCGCCGCCGCCGGCGCTATATATGCGCACCATGTCTCCTGCGTACCATCTGTTGTCGTCTGAAAACGGCCGCACGTCCTTCTCCTGCGCAGTGCCTGGATTCATCACGACTCTAGACGTACCGCCCGCCATCCCTCCGGCGACACCCCAGGCGGGAAAGCGATTGCACTCTACGCGCAGACCAAAGGTGCCTTCCGGCGCAAGCAGCCTGACATCCCTGACAATGCCGCACCCTCCCCTGTATTTGCCTGGGCCTCCCGAATCCGGATTCAAGGCATACCTTTCCACGCGTAGAGGGTATTCCATGTCCATGAACTCGGCGGGGTAGTTCTGGTTGTGCACGTTGTAGATGGCATCCAGGCCGTCCGCAAACGGCCTGGCGCCGTGCCCCACGGCGATGCCGTCCGTGCACAGTATCCACTCTCCGCTGACCGGGTCTTTCATGCGCCAGTACGCAATCACGTAAACGGCGGTGGCAGCCATGACCTGTCCCTGGGAAGCCTGGGCAATGGTTCCCACTATGGCGTCTTTCAGCTTACCGAATGTATGGGCGCGGCAGCCCAGTGCGGCGGGCCATTTTGGATGCAGGATGCTGCCGTCCCTGATCACGACGTCATCTATACAGGTCAGCAGCCCCTCATTCATCAGCAAGGATGAATCAAAGCTGGAGAGATACAGGCCGTACCAAGACTTGAGCACGACCTTGGACATCATGAAGTTGATGGAGCCGGGCGCTTGGTCATCGCTGCCGCTGGTGTCGGCCACCACCTTTTCCCCTTGGCGCGTTAGCTTCACCTCCAGCGAATGCCACTGCTCCCCTACCCCGTCGCTATCCATGTAGTCGCGGAAGGAGTACTCCCCTTCGGGGACAAGCTCAAGCATCTTGCGGCGCACGAAGCTGCCCGTTTCTTCCTGGAAATAGCGGAATGCGGCCAGCATGGTTTCCTTGCCGAAGCGATGGAACATCTCCAGGATGCGTCGCTCTGCCAGGCTCGCGGCGGACATCAGCGCCTGCGTGTCCCCTTCCAGGAGGTCCGGGTAACGGGAGTTCCGTAGAATGATGCGGTAGGCCTCTTCGTTCAGCCTGCCCTGGGCAACGATTTTGATGGGCGGCACCAGCGTGCCGTCGTGGAATATCTCGGTATTGGCGGGGCCGATGCTGCCGGGGCGGCTGCCTCCCAGGTCCCAGAAATGGGCCCAGGAGTAGCAGAACGCTACCAGTTCTCCATCCATGAAGACCGGGGTTATGAACACCATGTCCGGCGTGTGCGATATTGCCCCGTCCGAGATATAGGGATCGTTGTACCAGTAGAGGTCGCCCGGTTTCATGCTCTCTAGCGGATAGTACTCCCATACGCAGTCGATGAGGTCGGAGCCTTGGTCCGTGCCGTACACCGATTTGCCCCGGCTATCACAAAAGCTGATCAGGTAGTCCTTCTTCTCCCGGATGAAGGCGGACATGGACGTGCGCTCGATGAGGATCTCGCACTCTTGCCGAGCCGCCTTCAACGAACCCCTGATAAGCTCGCGAGTTATGGAATCAACTGTGTTGGAGGTTGTCATAGGCTATCAATTCGGCACGGCTTGGAGTATACAGTTGCCGTATTCATCTATCCTTCCCTGCCAGCCGGGGTATATCACCACGGTGGAATCCACGCCCTCCAGGATGGAAGGGCCTAGCACAATGGAGTCCGGCGAGAGCATCTCCCGCCTGAATATATCGCAGAGCGCCGGCGCGCCGTGCTCCTGGAAGAAGACCGGCCTCCGCTCCTTGACCGCTTTTTCCACCGGAACGGGCTTGCCCGTCAGCCGGGGCATCGGGGCAGCCCCCAGCGCGCCTAACGCCGACACCCGGAGCGTAACCACCTCCGCCGGCTGGTCTAAAGAAAACCCGAATAGCTGCTTGTGCCTGCGGTGAAATTCGTCCAGCAGACCTTCTATCGACTTTTCGTCAACGGAGCCGCCCTTGAGGTCGGTGGCCACCTCAAATCCCTGGTGGGTGTAGCGCATGTCCGCGGAGCGCAGCAGGGAACGGCCCTTTTGTGGCACTCCTTCCTGCTCCAGCCAGTAGAGGGCCTCCTCTTCCAGCTCCCTGTACACCTTCTCCATGGCTTCCAGGTCATAGTCAGGGGGCTTTTGTATGAAGGTGCGGGCATAGTCGTTCTTGAAGTCGGCCACCAGGAGGCCGTAGGCGGATGAAACGCCGGGGTTCCTTGGCGCCACTACGTTGGGAATGCCCAGCAGTTGCGCCACACCGATGGCGTGCATTGGACCGGCTCCGCCAAACGCTACCAGGGTGAACTCCCTGGGATCGTAGCCCCGCTCCACGCTCACGTTGCGAATGGCGCCCATCATGGAGTTGTTCACTATCATGGTGATTCCGCTGGCCGCTTCCTCCAGGCTCAGTCCCAGCGGTTTGGCTATCTTCTCCTCAAGCGCGTCTCTTGCCACGTCGATATCCAGTGCCACCGCGCCGCCCGCGATACTGGTGTTTATACGCCCAAGCGCTAGGTTGGCGTCGGTTACTGTGGGCTCGGTTCCCCCCAGGCCGTAGCAAACCGGCCCCGGGTTGGCCCCGGCGCTGTGCGGGCCCAGCGAGAGGTTCCCCGATTGGGTCAGCCAGGCGATGCTGCCCCCGCCCGCCCCGATGGTGGCTATGTCTACCATCGGCAGGTGCATTGGCCAGTCGCCCAGCTTCCCTTCCGTGGTCGAGGTGACGTTGCAGTCGGATATGAGGGACACGTCCGTACTGGTGCCCCCCATGTCCAGGGAGATGACGTCTTTGAAGCCCGTCATCTGTCCAATGTGGCGTGCCGCCATCACCCCGGCAGCCGGGCCGGAAAGCGCGGTATACACCGGCTGGCTCACCGCCGTTTCTACCCCTATTACGCCGCCGCTCGACTTCATGATGAGCAACGGAGCGTCTATCCCCTGCTCCTTCAATCCGCCTTCCAGTTTATTGACGTAGTGGCTGACCTGCGGCATCACGTAAGCGTTCAGGACCGTGGTCATAGTGCGTTCGTATTCCCGGAATACGGGGAGCACCTCTGAGGACAGGGACACGTGGGCTTGGGAGTGGCCCTCCATGACCAACTCCCTTGCCCGGCGTTCGTTGGCGCTATCCGCATAAGAATGGACGAACGAAACGGCTATGGAGTCTATGCCTGCCTCGGCAAAGTGGCGCGCCGCTCTCAGTACCGCCTCCTCGTCTAGGGGAACAACGATCTCTCCGCTGAACTCTATGCGCGCCGCCACCTCGAATATGCGCTCGGGAGGGACCGGACGTTCCGGCTTCACCCAGACGTGATTGCTGACCAGGCGGGGCATCCCCTGCCTGGCTATCTCCAATACGTACTTGAACCCCTCGGAAACAATCAAGCCAACGGTGGTTCCTTTGCCCTCCAGGATAGCGTTGGTGGCTATGGTGGTGCCGTGGAAGATACGGCGTAGCCCGGTTCCATGTATTCCCGATTCGTCCAACACCTTGCGCAGGCCTTCCATGAATCCTAGAGAAGGGTCGCTGGGTGTGGAGGGCGCCTTCACCAAATGGAAATCGCCCGTATCCAAGTTGGACAGCACAACGTCGGTGAATGTGCCGCCTACGTCTATGGCGAGCGCGTAGTTTGCCAAACGGATACGCCTCCCTAAAACCTTTGTACTTGAGATAGGGGTGAACCATGCACTTTGTACCTGATGGTAACCTATCAGTAAAGTGGTGACGTGATACGCTAAGCCCGCTAATGTGCGACAATGTAGCCCCGATGGAAAAGAAATACCTTGCTCTGGACATAGGTGGAGTCTCGACCAAGGCTGGTCTTGTCACCAGCGGAGGCGAGGTCCTGGGCAGCTATGCCGTGGACAGCCACCGCGGCGGCACGCGGGAGCAGGTGCTGCGGGACATAGCCGGCGCCTTGGCGCCGTTCCGAGGTGAAGACCTGGCCGGCATGGGCGTGGGTTTCCCTGCTTACGGCGACTTCAAGAACGGCGTGCTGCTCACCCTGAACACCCCGTTTCCCAGCCTGCACCGCTTTCCTCTGGGGTTCCTGCTGGAAAACGAGATGGGCGTGCCCACTCGCATTACCACGGACGCCAACCTGTTTGCCCTGGGAGTGATGCGATTCGGCGAGGGGCAAACGTACAAGGACTTTGTCGCTGTGTCGCTTGGTTCAGGAACGGGCGTGGGCGTTGTGCAGAACGGCCGCCTTGTGGAAGGGATGCTCGGCCCGCACCCGGTGATCGTCGAGTTCTACAACGAATGGAGCGGCACAGAGTCGCACGACGGGCTAAGTTTCCCCGCCCTGTACGGGGCGGACGGTGAGACGCTCTACCGGAAAGTTGAAGACGGCGACGAAATAGCGCTCAGAGCCTTTGAGCGTATAGGCCAATCTCTAGTGCCCACGCTGAACTGGCTGCAAGCCGGTCTCATGATGGATACGTTCATTCTGGGAGGCGGCGTGAGCAACAGCTACGACTACTTCTATCCCGTGCTGGAATCAGGGCTAGACTCCGATAACGTTAAGGTGTACAAGACCGGACTTGAACACGCCTCGCTGCTCGGCGCGGTACCGCTGCTGGAGGAGTAGCGCACGTAGCGCTCTCCTACCCTTCCCGTCATTACGAGCGCACCCCCTCGTCGTTGCGAGGGAACCGAAGCAATCTGGTGGCGGAGGCTGCCTTAACCACAACCCCTCAACTACCCTGACACTCTCCCCTTCCTTACGCTGATTCCCTTGTTATACAATTCACAGTCCAATAATCAGATGAAAGCGTAGGTATTAGCTGATGAAAATAGAGTCATATACACAGGGCACCACGTGTTGGACGGACTTGGGGTCTACCGACCAGGAAGCCTCCAAGGCCTTCTACTCCGAGCTGTTTGGCTGGACATACCAGGATTTCCCCATGGATGAGAGCGGTGAACTCACCTACTCCATGGCCGTCAAGGACGGCTCATTCGTGGCCGGTATATACACCCAGGCGCCGGAGCAGAAGGAGGCAGGCATTCCGCCCCACTGGGACGTGCATATCGCCGTGGACAACGTGGACGAGGTCGCTGGTAGAGTGGAAAGCAACGGCGGCTCGGTTCTGGTTCCTCCGTTTGACGTGTTCGACTTGGGAAGAACGTCCATCATCAGCGACCCCAGCGGCGGCGCGGTGTTTCTCTGGCAGGGCAAGGATCACAAAGGAGCCGGTGTCCAGAACGAACACGGCGCAATAGGCTGGACGGAGCTGCTGTCTACGGACCCGCAAGCCGCGATCCGGTTCTTCACCTCTCTGCTGGGAGTTGAGTCCGAAACGGCCACAATGTCTGACGGCAACGAGTACACGGTGTACCTGCGGGACGGTATTCCACTAGCAGGCACCATGGCCTTCCCGGAAGCAATCCGAGGCATGGGCATACCCTCCCATTGGAGCGTCTACTTCCACGTGGACGACGTGGACGCCAGCTTTGCTAAGGCCACTTCCCTGGGCAGCGTGGCGCACCTAGAGCCAATGGACATAGCGGACGTGGGCCGGATAGCCTTTGTTGGAGAGCCGCAAGGCGTGGGTTTTGGTCTTATTACCCCCTCCGGAGATTGGAGCGCCGACGGGTAAGGGACGCGGCGGCTACTGCACCGGCTGTGGCTCCGCGGCTACTTCCGCCCCGTGAATCAGCGGCAGGCTGATTATCATAGTGGTGTACTCTCCCGGCTCCGACTCTACTCGGATGGAGCCTCCGTGGCCGCGCACAATGTCGTTGCACATGGAAAGGCCCAGGCCGGTGCCCTTGTCGGTGGGCTTGGTGGTGAAGAACGGGTTGAATATCTTGTCCACGGCCTCCGGCGGGATACCGGTGCCGTTGTCCCTGATGTGGATCTCCGCCGTCTCCTCGCCTCGCTTAGTCTCTAGACGCAGGGTGGGGAAGTACGGCTTGCCGTCGTCGGACTTCTCACCAGACTCCTCTATGCCCATGCGTTTCTCATGGGTGGCATAGCACGCATTGCTAACCATGTTGAGAAACACCCTGCCCATGTCCTGGGAAATCACTTCCAACTCTCCCATATCGGGGTCCAGCTCCTGCTCTATGGTTAGGTTGAAGTCGGGATTGGTAGCGCGCGCGCTGTGGTAAGCCAGCCGGGCGTGCTCTTCCAGAAGGTTGTTGATATCCGTGGCCTGCCGTTCTCCTGAGCCACGGCCCATCCTGAGCATGTCCTGCACAATACGGTTGGCCCGTTCGCCGTGATTGGTGATGCGCTGCAGGTTCTCAGAGATGTCCCTGGAGATCTCCTCTACCAGTTCTTTCTGATCATCCGTTAGGCTTGCCTCGTTCTCCTGCAACACCTCTTTCAACTCCCCAACAAGCTCTATGGACAGCTCTGAGAAGTTCTTCACGAAGTTCAATGGGTTCCGTATCTCGTGTGCCACTCCCGCCGTCAGCTCACCCAGGGCGGCCAGCTTTTCCCTCATCACAATCTGGTCCTGGGCTTTCTGCAGTTCGCCTAGAACCGATTCCAACTGTTCGTTCTTTCCCTGAAGCTCCTCCGCCAGCTTCTCTACCAGGTTCAGACGCTGTACCTCCAAGGCGTGGCGTCGGAACACCTCCAGAGCGGCGGCCATCTCCGCCACCTCGTCTTGTCCTCCTATCTCTACCTGCGCCTCCAGGTCTCCGCCGGCCATGCGCCGCATCCAGTCCGACAGCGCCTTGAGTCGCCGCAGCAACCACCGGCCCACAAAGAACCACGCTATGAGGACGCCGCCGCCGATGCTGACGCCGGTAATTCCCAGGAGAATCGAGCGACCCGTCAAAATGGCCCGGGAAGAGGCGGCGATTGCCTCATCGGCGCTGAGCTGGGCCGTACTCACCAGATCATTGATGCCGCCCACAAGATCGACGGCTATTGCGTCATTACTGTCAAGCAACTCCTCCTGGCGTCCCGTGAGCCTCAACTCCTGCTCGATTATGTCAAAACCGCTCCCCTCCCCTGTTCCTATGGCAAAGAGATCATCGAATACCGGGGCTACGTCTCCGTATAGGGGCGAGTCCTCTATTGAGGCCAGGTTCCCCGTCATGCGGCCGACCGCAGCCTCGAACCGCTCCCGAAGCGGCTCCACCTGTGAGGCATCGCTCAGCGTGAAGGAGTTGGCCAGCAGCTCGGTGGCAATGTTGGCATTGCCCTGCAGTTCCGATAGGTTGCGGTACCGTGTAAGCTCCAACTCCGATAAGTACTCGGAACGAGGCGCCGGCGGCTCCCCAAGCTCCCGGTATCCGGTTGCTATGTAGAAGAACTGGTCGTCTATGGCAGGCCCTACCACGTCGTCCAGCCGGCTCCGCAGGGTAGCCAACTCTTCACCCAGCGTCTGTTTCCTATCGCGCAATCTGAAGAGCTGCGAACGTTCCGCTCTTATAGTATTGATGTTCATGGAGAGATTGTCGGCTTGGGAGCGCACCCGTTGGAAGCTGGCTTCATCCCTGTACGGCCCTTCAAGTATGTCTAATTGATCTTCAAACAGAACAAAGGACTCAAGGATGCCGTCAGACACCCGTGCGAACTCGGCGGGAGTGGATGCGGTGGTCAGCTGTGGAGCCGCTGACACAAGGGTGCTGCTGTACTGGGCCGCGCCAAAGGCTGCCGACACCTCTGGCAGAGTCCCTTCGTTGACCCTGTTCTGGGCGGTTCCCACCTGATTGAAGAAGAACCAGCTTACTATGCTGGCGGATACGGTCATTATAACGGCTCCCCAAATGGCAGCATAAAGCTGTGTGGAAAGTCGAAAGCGTAGAGCCAAAAGCTGTTGAAGCAAACCTGTCACGGCGTGGCTCTCTCCAGTCTGTCAATGGGGTGGTACTCTCCATCGTTACCTATGACCGTCAGAAACACCTCGTCCGACCCCTGGTTGTCCGTCTCACCGTATTCCAGAATAAAGCCGTCCAGGTCAATCGGGCCGGAGCCCCGTATGTTGTCCAAGAAGCACTTGCGGTCCACTTCTTGGCCGCAGGACTCTACGCCGGCTATTGCCAGGCGACCGGCCATGTACCCCTCCAGAGAGACGAAGCCAGGCTCCGCTGTTGGATCGTAGTCCTGCAGGGCTTGATGATAGGACGCGACGATGGGCGTGGAGTCGTCCTGGGGAAACGGCACCACTTGTGTGACGTATACGCCGGTGCCCGTGGCTCCAAGTTCCTGGGCCAGGGCGTTGCTTCCCACAAAGGAGATGTTTACGAAGACTGGGTCGAAGTCCAACTGACGCGCCCATGAAATAAGGGCCGACACCGGCCTATAGGCGCCGATGATTATCACTGCCTCAGGGGAGCCGTTCATCAGATCCAGCAGTCCCGTCTTGACCGCCGTTGTGTTTCTGGGATACCGGCCAACCGCTATGGGTTCCATGCCTCTACGGTCCAGAGCGGCCGTTGCTCCACGTAAGCCGGCCTGTCCATATGAGTCGTCCTGGTACATCACGGCTATGCGAGTGACGCCCAGGTCCTCCGTTAGACGCGCCACCATCTCTTCCGTTTCCTGGTTGTAGGAGGAACGCAGATTGATGATGTTCTCCCACTCCGGGTCTCTGAGGAAGGCGGCGCCGGTAAAGGGAGTCAAGTACGGAATGCCAGCCTCCGCCGCCACCGGTGTGGCTGAGCGGGACGTCGGCGTACCCACCGCGCCGATGAGGGCAAACACCTGCTCATCCTCTATCAGGCGGGTCGTGTTGGCTATGGCCGCTTCCGGTTCATAGGCGTCGTCGAACGATACAAGCTCCAACCGCCTGCCGTAGACGCCGCCCGCGTTGTTGGCCTCGTGGAAGGCTGCCTCTATCCCCAGCCGCATGTTTGTGCCCAGCGCTTGAGCAGGGCCGCTGAATGCCGCAGACTGGCCGAAGAGCACTCTCTGATCGGAGACCCCTTGCGCCATGTCTGGAGCCTCCGGGGTTACTACAGGCGTGTTGTCTCCGGGCGCTACGGTAGGGGTGATCTCATTTCCTTGGCAAGATATGCTCAAGGAGGCTACTATCAGAAGGGCTACGGCGCCCAGCGCCGTCAGCGGTAAGGGAAGCCCCATGACACCTTGTCTGGACATCATTCATCCCTGTGCTTGACCAGCGTCAAGTGGTTTCTGTCTCCCTCCCGACGGTAATATAGCTCGTCCATCAGCGTGCGGACCAGATAAACTCCCAGTCCTCCTATTGGACGCTCGTCCAGTCCCTGAGTAACGTCGGGCTCAGGGCCTTCAGTCAGAGGATTGAAGGGCTTGCCCGCGTCTGAGATCTTGATGGTGATAGTGTCCTCATCCGACACGAGGCTAACCAGGATTTCCTGGTCTTCCGCAGTCTCCCCGTAGTTCATGATATTTATGCCCAACTCTTCCAGAGCAAGGTTCACCTGGAAGATTAAGCCGGGAGGCCACTCTTCCTGCTCTCCCAGGGACTCCACTGCTTCGTAGAGACGCTTCAACTCATCTATCTTAGGGGCCAGGTTCAGAGACAAAGACGCGCTCAATCAGCTACCCTCGTTTCGGTGAAGGATCAGGCAGGTGATATCGTCGGACTGGGAGGCGTTTCCCGCGAACTCTCTGACGGCGCCGAAAACGTCTTGGGCCACATCCTTGGGATCCATGGGCGGGCCGTTCTCAAATATCCCTGTCAACCGCTTTATGCCGAACTGCTCGCCATTAATGTTCATAGCCTCCGTAACGCCGTCGGTATAGAGAACCAGCGTATCGTTGGGGGAAAGAGTCACGGAGTTCTGCTCGTACTCAAGGCCTGGTACCACACCCAGGGCGATGCCACCTGTGGCCGGAATGGAGACGGAAGATCCGTCAGGACTGACGAGGAGCGGACTGTCGTGCCCTCCGTTGGCGTAGGTCAGCGTTCCGGTGGACGGATCGTAAACGGCGTAGAGCAGCGTCACAAACATGCCCGCCTCATTGCGCTCCTGCAATAGGTCGTTGACGATGCCCAGTGCTTGGCCCGGATCGCCGGTGCCAATGGCGGCTCCCTTCAGCAGGGTGCGGCAGGACATCATAAAGAGGGCGGCAGGCACGCCCTTGTCGGAAACGTCTGCTATGGCAAGACCAATGCGGCCGTCCTCCAAGCGTATGATGTCAAAGAAGTCTCCGCCCACGTCCCGTGCTGGGTCCATGTGGCCATAGATTCCCATACGTGCAGTGGAGGGAAATTCCGTGGGCAGGATGGATTGCTGCATCTGGTTAGCCACGTCAAGCTCGTTTTGAAGCGCCACTAACCTGTCCCGCGCGTTTACAGCGTCCCGCCACTCGGCAAGGTGGCGCAGAGTCCGGTCTATGGTCACACGCAGGTCGTCGAAGTCCAGCGGCTTGGTGATAAAGTCGAACGCGCCCCGGTTCATGGCCGTCCGGATGTTCTTCATGTCCCCATAGGCGGAGATGATTACCGCCCGCAGGTTGGGGTCCACCGATGGCATCTGCTCCAGCAGGGTGAGTCCGTCCATCTTGGGCATGTTGATATCGGACAGCACCATGTCGATGGTATCGTCCTCGCTTAAGATCTCTAGGGCCTCTACCCCATTGTGCGCAAATACGAACTCATACTGGCCTGAGCGTATGCTGCGGCGCATGCGCTGCAGGATGAGCGTTTCCAGGTCCGGTTCGTCGTCCACTACCAGAATCTTGTATAGTCGCGCGAATGACTCTGCGGCAGTGTCTTCTTTCTGTTCCGTGCTAACTTCCATTGGGACTAGTCCATCTCCCCGGCTGGACAAGCGCCTACAACGGGTGCTCTTTACCAGCCTGCAATGAGTATCATTTGAACCTCACGGGAGGGATTTTAGCAGAGAAGGCATGGCTGATTCAATACGCGTGCCTGGCTCGCCTGGAGTGAGCTTTCTCACAACCTATAACATTACCCCCTAGCGGATGTCGAAGACCGCCTGAACGTACATCGACAACTGCAGCTCTCCCCCGCTGATGGAAGTGCTTGGCGCCGCCGCTTCCATCACGGCAAAGGCTGCATCCCTGGCTACAGGGACTTCGCTGCTCTCCGTGACGAACATCAGAGGCCCCAACTCCACTCCCGCCAAGGTTGCCAGATGCTCCGCCTTGGCCCTGGCGTCTTGGAAGGCGGCCTCTCTGAGGTCGGCCATGTGCGGCTTGGGGTCCTCTACCGTGAACCGGATGCCGTCGATCCTTGTGGCGTTGCCGCCGGCGTTAGCCACGTCATCTATGATGGGGCCCACGTTATAGATGTCCCGGATCTTCACCGTTGCGGAGTTGCTGACCGTATAGCCAACCAGGCTCCTATCGTTGTTTTGGTAGTCGTACTGAGGCCAGATGTTGAAGGACCGGGTCTGGATATCCCTGTCCTCTAGACCATGGGCCTTGACTGCGGCGATTATGGCGTCCATCGCCTGCGCGGCCTCTTCCCTCGCCTGCGAAACGCTCTCCGCCATGGTCTCCACACCGACGTTCAGCAGCGCTAGATCGGGCACGAGGTCTATGGAGCCCTCGCCCGAAACAGAAATGCCGGACTGTCTCTGAACCCCTCCGGAAAATGCGCTTGTGGCCTGGGAAGTGCCGGTCTCGGATTGCGGCGCATCATTGTCGTCGCTGCATGCCGCAATCAAGAGCATGACGATGGTCAGTCCGGCTATTATGGACATTACTTTGAGCTTGTTCATGTTCACTTCCTTCTTTACAGTGGCTTAGTTGTAGGTGCGGTAACCCGGTGTTGAACACCCTCTACTATAATAAACGTAGAATCGAGCTGAATGGTTCCATTGACCCAGGTGGCAGTGTAAGAATACAGGTCGGGTCGGTGGACTTGGCCGAAGATTACCCCTACCCTATCTATATGCGCGAAGCTAAGCCTGCCTCCCATTGAAACGGTCCCCCAGATGCCTGTATCATTCCGCCATACCGCAATCAGGAGAAGCACGTGATCAATCTTGCCAACTATCAGGAATTGGTCGTCCGGCAGACCAGGGAGATGCTGGAGATATTCACCGGGTTCGAAACGGCCAACCGGTATCGGATCCTGACACCGGAGGGCGAAGAGGTCATGTTCGCTTACGAGGAGTCTGGCATGCTGTCCCGCCAGTTCATGGGCTCCCACCGGCCCCTCAACCTGCACGTGATAGACAATAAGGGAGAGCCTATCCTGAACGCCAATAGGAGTTTCTTCTGGTTCTTTTCGCACCTGAACGTGCAGGACGGGTCCGGAGCGCCCTTGGGATCACTGCACAGGAAGTTCGGCGTGCTCCATCGCAAGTTCGCTCTGCTGGACTCCGGCGGCCAGCAGATAGCGGGACTCAACGGAAGCGTGTTCCGGCGTTACACCTTCACATTGAACAACGCC
>CAYVEN010000029.1:0-20980 GCA_964450505.1 uncultured Dehalococcoidia bacterium
AGGAACCACATTCTTCTGGATCTCAATGAGATAGCCATCCACATTGTCCTGATGCACCCAGCATCCATCATCCTCCCTGTTGGCATCTCCCCGCGGCCAGAAGTAGTAGACACCATTCTCCACCTTGATCTCCTTAACCCTGTGAGCTGTGGATACGTCACCTGGCTCTTCTTCCCAACAGTTAGGACTAAAACTAATCGTGGCGCCTACTACGATATCCTCAGGATTGAACTTTTCAAGCCAAGTGCCCCTATCCGTACAAGTGATAGCCGGATACATGCTTCCAGTACATAGAAATCCACCGGTAGCCACAGCTCCAGGGGACAATATCAGAGGTTTGCGCTGTTCCTGAAGCTCTTTAATTTCTACCTCCAGTGCATCTACTCTTTTTTGGCTAGCTTCCTCCTCGGCTCTAACCTGTGCTAGATCACCTCCCGCATTTACCAATGTCTGATAATCCGCCCTCAGCCTACTGTTGTCGTTGACGAGGCTGGCAATTCTTGTACCACGCTCAGCTACTTGTGCATTGAGAGTAATAATGTTGCTGACGAAGCCGTCAATTCTTGTATCACGCTCAGCCACTTCTGTATTGAGAGTACTAACTTCACCCTCAGCAGCAATTAGCCGATTCTCCAAGTCGATAGTAAGAGCAAGGGCACTATCATAGTTGGCCTGGGTACCGGACAGAGCAGCCTGCAATTCCTCATTACTCTTGGCGTATGCAGCGTTGGCGTCTACGGCTTCATCAATAGCGTCCAGTAGTTCAGTGATGTAATCCCCCAAGCCTTCTATCTCTTTTCTAGCATCGCGAGCTTCGGCGCTAACCGTATCTATCCTCTTGTTGGCTGCCAGCAACTTGGCATTGGCGTTATGCAGTTCCAGGAACAGAAAGCCTACTCCTCCTCCGGCTATGAGAACTATGAGAGCAATGAGTCCGCTAACAAGTGCTACACGCATAAGGAATCTCCCTTGACAGCATGGATCGGGCTTCTCTATCGCAAGTCGCCATTTCCATTATACGAGCCCCCAAGGGAGTATGAGTGCCCACCATGCCAATCGGCCTAAACTGGAATCTGACTTGCGGTAGAGAGTGCGGGATGGCCCGTCGACACGGGCATGACGGAAGAGGGCAGGCGGGTAGGGGTGGCTTGGTAATCAGAGGCTTTGGATTCTTCACTCCGTTCAGGATGACGCCACCCCGCCGGATTGCTTCGCTGCGCTCGCAATGACGAGGGGGTGCTCCGCTCAAATGGTTCGACAAGCTCACCATGAGCGGGAGGGCAAGCGGGCAACCACGAGGGTTGCCCCTACGGTGCGGGTGGCTGCGACTCCCCACCACCCCTGGATGCCCGCCTGCGCGGGCAAGACGGAGGAGGGCGGTCGTGGCGGAAGGGAACGGGGGCGGCTAGGAGACGCCCTGCTGAGTCAGATGATCGTGGAGACGTTCCAGGGTTTTGCGGTTCTCCTCCAGGGGGAATCCGTCCACGGCGTAGGTGCGTTCGACTTTGAAGCCGTCCACTGCGCCGGCGTCGTCGACCATCCGCTTGACGACCTCTTCTTCTTCCTCCGGTGAGGGCAGGAGGTTCTGTTTCGCCTGCAGGGAGAGGCCTGCTATGAGACCGGACGCGCCCCAGTTGGAGACGCTGGCCAAGATCAGCTTGTCGGTGGGAACTATGGTGGGCTGCGGGGGCAGGGTATCGATGGTGGGGATCTGTTCGGCCAGCTTGCCCATGCCGATCTCGTTGCCGCCGTCCCCAATGCCCACGGTGACGTTGTGGTCGAGGACAAGGTAGTCCACCCTGGCGTTGTACTGGGTGATATCGACGCCACGCATGTTCAGATACTCGCCTTTCTGAGTCAGGCCGCAGCGCTCGGTGGAGATGACGACCGAGGGCTTCAAGTCGCCGAGGAGCTCGCGGGCAAACTTCCGGCTGGAGTCTTCGTCGGTGACGGGGAATTCGATCACCTCGCCCACGTCTGAAAGGCAGTTGTAGAGAGAGGAGCTGAACTCGTCGGTGATGTGGGTGACGTCGTAGCCCAGCTGTTGCAGCGCTTTGCCGATGAAGTAAGCGCCGGGGGGGCCGTCGGTCTCCGAGGCCATGGCTCCCACTATGAAGAAGCCGCTGATGACGAAGGCTCGTCCCGGGTTGCGCAGGATGAGCTGCGCCGCGTCTTCGCAGTAGTCTTCGGGTAGGTATCCACGCAGCTTGGATATGCCTCTCTGGTCGCGGTCAAGGATGATGTCTTCTATAGCGGACACGGTTGCCTCCCAATTTGCGGTGTGCGGTATTTGTCTAGAGAACGGCCAGGTCTTCGTCGCGGATGTCCGTGATGAACATAGGCCCCGGCGAGTGGGTAATCATGAAGGGCGGCTTGGACTGCATAGCCACGGCCTGAGGAGTGACGCCGCAGGCCCAGAAGACCGGCACCTCTCCCGGTTGGAAGGGGACAACGTCCCCGTAGTCCGGTTTCTGAAGGTCATCGATGCCTATGGACGCCGGGTCGCCGACGTGCAGAGGCGCGCCGTGGGTGTTGGGGAAGCGAGAGGTGACCTGCACCGCCTTCACTATCTTTTCCCGGCCAATGGGTCGCATGGATACCACGGTGGGGCCGGCGAACTGGCCCGCGGGCACAGTCGGCATGTTGGTGATATACATTGAGACGTTGCTGTTCTCTTCTATGTGCCGCATGGGGATTCCCGCCGCCAGCAACGCCGTTTCGAAGGTGAAGCTGCAGCCGATGAGGAAAGAGACGAGGTCGTCTCGCCAAACGTCGAGAACATCCGCCGTTTCCTGCTCCAGCACGCCGTCTCTGTAGACGCGGTACTTCGGCAGGTCGGTGCGGATGTCTGCGCCGGGCGCCGTGATGGAAGGCTCAATGCTGCCGGCCTCCACGACTTCTATGAGAGGGCAGGGCTTGGGATTGCGCTGGCAGAATAGCAGGAAGTCGAAGGCCTGGGCTTCGGGCAGGATGACGAGGTTGGCCTGAACGTAGCCGGGCGCGAGCCCCGCCGTTACGGTGTCGTATTCACCGTTGCGGATGATGCTGCGCAATGCAGCAGGAGAAGAAGGAAGCGTACTGATTGCCATGAGTACCCCCATGCGCTAGTTGTAGGGGAATTCTAGCAGTGGCAGGGCAGGCGGGCAAGGAGGGGGAGGAGGGGACGGGGAGATGCGAGAATGCGGGCTCAATCGATCGCTAGACAACAACGATTTCGTACGACTGTGGCTCAGGAAAGGGTAATCCATCTTCCTCAAGCGCCTCTAGATAGAGACGTATGGCTTCATGAATAAGCGCGCACACCTCGTCTCTGGTCTCCGCAGCGGCCACACATCCGGGCAAGTCCGGCACATGGGCGCCATAGCTGGTTGGCCCCTTCTCTATCACCACGGCGTATTTCATATCATCTCCTTGTCTGCAATCCCGCCTGCTTGATTATACTGTTCCACGTTCCCTGTGGTACATCTACGCCCGGGTGTCCCGCGATAACGACGATAGCGGCAGCGGGCATGTGAGCAGACGAGCAAACGTGCAGACAGGCATGTTGGTGTGGCTGACGACGGAGGCTTCATGGGGTACAATCCGGCTATGAGCGACATGAACGGTTTGATAGAGAAGATCCTGGCGCAAAAGACGATTGCGGTGGTGGGCCTTTCGCCGAGGCCGGATAGGCCGAGCTACCAAGTTGCGGAGTACCTGAAGGATGCGGGTTACCGGATTGTTCCCGTCAATCCAGCGGTGGAGGAAGTGCTGGGAGAGAAGAGCTACCCCGACCTGAGGTCAGTCCCGGAGGCCATTGACGTGGTGGACGTTTTCCGCCGTCCCAGCGACGTGATGCCGGTGGTGGTGGAGGCCATAGAGGTCGGAGCAGGGTACGTCTGGATGCAGGAGGGGATTGTGAACGAAGCCGCGGCGGAAAAGGCGGAGGCGGCGGGGATTCCGGTGGTCATGGACCTCTGCATCAAGAAGGAGCACGAGTCTCGGTTAGGGTAGGGGTGGGTTCACCCCCATCTCAATCTTCCTCCATTGAGGGGGAAGAGGCTTTTGCGGTTGGCTCGCATGTCACTCGCTTTGCTTGCTGTGTCGGTGTGTCTCGAGGCACCAATACCCCAACTGCGGGGTCGCGGGCGGTAGCTCTTAGCTTTCACGTCGCGTTCAACAGCCGCCCATGGCCGTCCACCCTTCTCTTTCCATTCGGCGCGTCGTTCTTCCAAATCCGCGCCTAGCTCCTCGTCCTCCCTTGACTCAAGGCACTCGCTCATGCGTTCGGACATATTAGCTCCCGGCGTCTAAACGTTTGTAATCCTGTACGCCATGATATCAGGTTAACTGCTTAAGTTGAACTAAAGAACGGGCGCTTCAGGGCAGGCCCGGCGGACGCAGTTCCACGCCGAGCACGGACTCGCACCAGTGCGCGGCGGCAAGCAGCTTGGCTTCGGCAAATGGCGCGGCCACTAACTGGACTCCCAGCGGCATTCCGGCGGCGTCCAGTCCGGAGAGAATTGCTATGGCAGGAAGCCCGGCAGACGTCCACGCCGCCTGAAAGATCACGTTCCCCGTGGTGGTGCGGTCTCTTGGCGCAGCCGTTGGTGTTGCCGGAGTGAGCAGCACGTCCCAGTCGTTGAACATGGCCTCGGCGTCTCTGCGGAACCTGGCTCGGACTCGCTGCGCCTGTAGATAGTGTGCTCCTGAAATGAGCATGCCCACCTCAATTATGCGGCGCAGGTGCGGGCCGTAGTCGTCGGGGTTCTGGTTGTACATCCGCTGGTGGAAAGCAGCCGCATCCACGTTGATGACCACGCTGCGCGCCGCCTCGTGGAGGTAGAAGCTATCGGGGAGCTTTGCTTCCGAGACGACGGCTCCCGCTTTCTCCAGCCTGCGCACGACCTCATCGGTGTGGCGGTTTACCTCGTCGCTGGCGATTTCGTGATAGAACTCGCGTATCACGCCGATGCGCGGCGGGTCTTTCCGTACGGCCAAGCCGCTCACGTAATCGTCGACGGGTTCGAGGGATGAACTGGCATCGTTGGAGTCGTGGCCCGCCATGGCCTGGAGCAGCAGAGCGGTGTCGTTCACGGTGCGAGCGATGATGCCCACGGTATCGAGGGACCAGGCGAAGGGGACGACTCCATAGCGGCTGATCCTTCCGTAGGTTGGCTTCAGTCCGACCACGCCGTTGTAGCTGGCGGGACGCAGAGTGGAGCCGCCCGTCTGAGAACCGAGGGCCGCGGGACACATGCGGGCGGCAACCGCCACCGCCGATCCGCTGCTGGAACCGCCGGGCGTGTGCTCCCGATGCCAGGGGTTGAAGGTAGGCGATGGGTCGCCGTCGGCGAACTGGGTGGTGACCGCTTTGCCCAGTATGATGGCGCCCGCTTCCTTCAGCTTGGCCACGCTGGTTGCGTCGTAGCCTGGAACGAAATTGCGGTACTGCGGCGCGCCTGCGGTGGTGAGGACGCCCTTGGTGTAGTAGATGTCCTTTACGCCGATGGGTATGCCGTGCAGAGGAGTGCGGGGTCCGGTTCTGCCGATCTCCGCTTCGGCGTCTCTAGCCGATTGCCGGGCGGCCTCCTCGTCCAGGGTGACCCAGGCCTTGAGCGAAGGTTCCAGCTCCCTGATGCGCTCCAGCAGGGATTCCACCAGCTCAGTCGGGGACAGCTTGCCACCGGCTATAGCCTGAGAGGCTTGGGCTATGGTGAGGTCTCGTGGTTCCATGGCTGCGATTAGAGGAAGAACCCGGGCTCTACTTCGTTATGGGAAAGACCGGTTGAAAGGAGGTGGAGGTGCCCGGCCATCTCCTTTATGTGTGGGAGCAACTGCTCGGCGTAGTCGTTGCCCCAAATGGCGACGGCCTGTTGGAGCATGGCATCCGCTAGTTCCTGTTGGTTTTCAGGGTTCTGGGGCATGGTTGCTGGAGGATACCACATACGCCACCCTTCGAGGGGCTCAGGGCGCACTCACCCCGGCGTGGTTCCCTTCGGCTACGCTCAGGATAAACTCTAGGCTCACCACGAGCGGAACCCGTCTCCACCCCCCTGGATGCCCGCTGTCGCGGGCAAGGCGGGGGGTTAGGCAGGCAGTTCCACTTCCACCAGCGGGCTGTCCTCCAGCCATAGATCGAAGTTGGAGCGCAGGTGCTGCAACCGGGGTAGAGATTCCATCATGGCGTTGAACACGGCGCGGCGCTGGGACTCCTCGGTTACCGGCGTGGCCTTTGCCGGGATGTCTCGCTGGAAGCTCTGCTTGATATGCAAAGTGAAGTCGGGGCTTGCCAGCAGGTTGGCATACCAACCGCGCTTCCCCGGCCTCCCCGTGATATACACCTTGTCACCCTGACAGTGGGCCCATATCTCTATGCGCCGCTCCTGGCCGGACTTGCGGCCCCTGGTGGTGATGTCTATAACGGCGTCGTTGGTGAGTGCGTTTCTGGTCTGTTCGTCCATGATAGGCCCCTATTCTGTCCACAAAGGTAAGGAGATCGCCTCACCGATTTGCGCGCTGCGAGTCACCGCTTCCGTGAACTCCATGTACTTGACGCCGTCCTCAAAGGTGGTCAGCTTCACTTGTTCTATGCCCCTGATGGCGTTGATGAACTCCTCTTCCACTCGCCAGTCACCCTGCTTTTGGGGGTCTATCTCCACCTTGGATAGCTGTGCATCGCCGCGCTTGCCCGCGTAAAGCTCCATCTTATCGGCGTCCAGCCTGATTGTGCCGTCCGAGCCGAACAGCCACACCTCGTTGGCCGGAGCGAGTCCGGTCACGGAGCTGAACCGCATCTGAGCACGGGCGCCGCAGGCCATTTCGCAGAGGACGTCGGCGTGATCGGGGACCTCTATGGTGTGGAGTTGCCCCTCGGCATCGCGGCGTTGTTTGACAAAGGTGTTGGTCATCGCCATCACCTTTGTGGCGGGGCCTATCCAACGCATCAGGATCTCGTACCAGATGCCCATCATCATTATGTTGAGGCCGCTCAGGTCGCGGCTCTGACGCCAGTGAAGTGGAGCCTCCGCATCCAGAAAGGCGGATGAGTTGTTTCTCATGTCAACCGCCAGCACCTGTCCCAGGTAGCCCTGTGAGATCATCTCCTGTACGGTCTGGTCCACCTTCAGGGTCATTGGTGCAGGCACAATCTGTGTGACCAGGTGCGGAGACGTCCGTGACGCCTCCAGCATAGCGTGTGCTTCGTCGGAATTCATGGCCATGCGAGCTTCGGTCATGACGTGCTTGTCGTACTCCAGAGCGGCGAGGGTGATTGGAGCGTGGAGGTAGGGCCAGGTGCCGATGCAGATGGCATCGGTGTCGTCCGCCTGCACCAGGTCCAGCCAGTTGTCGTAGACCGTTGGTATGCCGAACTCCTTTGCGGCGCGCTCGCCGGACTCCCTGGTTCGGTTGCACACGCTGACAAGCTCCACTCCTTCTATGGCTTTGAACCCGGGGACATGGCGGATACGAACGTTGCCCCCTGCGCCTACGATTCCCACCCTGATCTTTTGCAGAGTCACTATTCACGCTCCTTTGGTTAAATTACGTTTTCACCCAGCTTTACAGCGGGATGGCGTGTGCTATTCTATCACCAATTCAGGAGGCTGCTTAAGCATGACCCCGCCTGTAACTCTGGACTATTTGGGGCATTGCGCCTTCCTTTGGAGTACGGCGCATGGCGTACGGGCACTAATAGACCCGTACGGAAACTCCGCGGAAAGGCGCTGGTTTCTCAGGCCGTTTCCAGAACTGGAAGTCGACGTGGTGATGTCCACGCACCGCCATTTCGACCACGACGCCACGGGATCCGTGCCGGGGAGACCCACCGTACTGCGCGGAGCAGGTAAATTCACGCTGGACGACCTCTCAATAGAAGGGATATCGGAGCTTCACGCCCGTCGTGAAGGGCGCGAGCCGCTGGCGAACACCATCTTCGTGGTGGAGGCGGGCGGCGTCAGGTTCTGTCACATGGGGGACAATAGAGCCGGCATCTGCGGGGAGGCACGCGAGGCTATTGGTCAAGTAGACGTCTTCATGGTGAACGTTGACGACTCTCATCATCTACTTACGTTTGATGAAGTAGGGGAGGTCATTGAGGCCATTGGGCCCAAGGTGGTTATCCCTGTGCATTACGCTATTCCCGGACTGACGAGTGAAGATTCTACCCTGGGCGCTATCGATTGCTGGCTAGAGTCTCGTTCCCGTGTTAGAAGGTTGGAGCATGGCCCTTTCAATATAGGGTATGATTCTATACCGAGGGAACAAGAGACGTGGGTTATGACTGCGAGCTTAGGTTGAACAAGGTAAAGGAGGATCCACAGTGGGAAGGTTAGAGGACAAGGTAGCTATCATTACGGGGGCGGCCACCGGCATCGGGCGGGCCACTGCCCAGCTGTTCGCCAGCGAAGGGGCTAAAGTAGCGGCGGCGGACCGCAACGTGTCCGATGGTGAGAAGACGGTCTCGGCGATCAAAGAAGCGGGAGGCGAGGCCATATTCATAGACACGGACGTTTCCAAGGCGAGTGAGGTCAAGAGCATGGTGGAGCAGACGGTCAGCACCTATGGCAAGCTGGACATCCTGGTGAACAACGCAGGCGTACTCATCCGCACTTCAAAGCTGCACGAAGTCTCCGAATTGGAGTGGGACCTGACTCTGAACACGGACCTCAAGGGTGTGTTCCTCTGCTGCAAGTACGCCGTGCCGCAGATGATGGATAGCGGAGGCTCCGTGATCAACGTGTCGTCTACTTCCGGCATACGCGCCTCGCTCATATCCTCTTCCTATGGGGCGGCGAAGGCAGGCGTCATAAGCTTGACGCAGACCGCCAGCCAGGAGTACGCCGAGAACAGGATACGGTTCAATGCCATAGTTCCCGGTATCATAGACAGCCCGCAATCCAGGGGAAGCACAGGCAGCACGGAAGAGTTCGAACGGCGCGTCAAGGAGAACCCGGCGGGCAGGGTAGGTTTCCCTGAAGACGTAGCCCAAATGATGTTGTTCCTGGCTTCCGACGAGTCTTCGTACGTATCGGGGGCCAGTTTTGTCATAGATGGAGGACGTACTGTAGGATTCTAGTTCCGAAGAGCTTAAATTGGAGGGAAGCTCGATGTCACATAGAGAACTGAGGGATATTATAGATAAGGCTGTGGCCGACTACGGATTTCGCCTTGCGGTCATGCATGGCGTGGAGGACGTGATTGCCGCCTCCGATCTCTCTGAAAAGGAGTCGGATGCTTTGCGCGAGGTCATCGTGCCTGAGCTGAAGGAGTTGCCGGACCCCGTGGAACCGGCGGACCGTCCTTCCGTGCAGGCCAGATTGGCGGACCTAGCGTTCAGAGGGGCCGGCTAGTACTGCCGGCGCTGCCCGTTTGAAGTAGAGCCGCTGTAAATGAGCGGCCTGTATGAAAATCAAACATTTGCGAGGAAGCCATGCCAAGAATACCTGAAGTCCTCAGTAGAGACGACCTGCCGCCTGAGAGCAGGCACGCCTTCGATGAGATCGAGGCGAGCCGGGGCCGTGTGGGCGGGCCCTTCGCCGTGCTTCTCAACAGCCCGGAGCTGGCGCGGCGCATAGCGGATGCCGGCGCCTACGTTCGCTTTGAGTCGACCATACCGGCGAGGGTGAATGAGCTGGCGTCGTTGATTACGGCGCGTGAGTTTGACTGCCAGTATGAATGGACGGCTCACCAACCGCAGGCTGAAAAAGTCGGAATTCCGGACGAGGTCATAGCGGCCATTCGCGACCGCAAGCCTCCCCAGGGCCTGCCTCCCGACGAGGCGCTGGTGGTGGAGTACTCTCTGGAGCTGCTGAGGAATCACCGGGTCTCCGAAGCCACTTTTAACGCCGCGTTGACGGTCTTCGGAGTGCAGGGGCTGGTCGATCTCACCGCTACCATTGGCTACTACAGCATGATAGCGGCGGCCCTGAACGCCTTCGAGGTCGCTCCGGTGGGAGATGCGCTGCTCCCCGTTTAACTCACTTGGCAAAGGACACGCTTGGCGCTACTACTTGACAGGGGCACAATCCAAAGCCTCCTCAACATGGAGGACGCCGTTCAGATCATGGAGCAGGCGTTTGCCCAGCTTGCACAATGCGCCGTAGACATGCCTCAACGCTTGACTATGAGCGATGCGCAACGCGCGGGCTGGACGGGCTTCATGCCGGCAAGACTCCATGGCAGCGGCGCTTTTGGGGTGAAAGTGGTTACCACTTTTGACGATAACCCGTCCAAGCACGGCGAGCCGACTACCATGGGCACCATTCTGTACATGAACCAGGAAACCGGGCAGGTGCTTTCCATCATGGACGGCGGCTTTATCACCGCAATGCGCACCGGCGCGGTGTCCGGGCTGGCGACAAAATACCTGGCACGACAGGATGCGTCGACAGCGGGTATTCTGGGCGTTGGAGTGCAGGGGCGGACTCAGCTCGAGGCCATTTGCGCCGTGAGACGCATTGATTCCGTGCTGTGCTATTCCAGCGGAAACGTGGAGCGGCAGAAATCGTTTGTAGAAGAGATGTCCCGCCTCCTAGGCGTTTCGGTTAGGATAACAGGATCCGCTCAAGAGGTGGTGGAGGCTTCGGACGTGCTGGCCCTGGCTACGACATCGCAAAGTCCTGTGCTGGATGGGAGGTGGCTGAGACCTGGCATGCACATAAACGGCGTAGGCGCTCATACGCCTGACGCCAGGGAGCTTGACACTGAGGCGGTCGTCCGCTCCAAGGTGGTGTGCGATTATGTTCCGTCATGCCTGGCAGAAGCGGGAGATCTCATCATCCCAATAGCGGAAGGAGCCTTCAATGGCGATATGATACACGCCGGCCTGGGAGAGGTAGTGAGAGGGGATAAGAAAGGCCGTGAGAACAGCGACGAGATTACGCTGTTCAAGAGCGTGGGACTTTCCATTCAGGACGTAGCCGTAGCCCAGTTTGTTTACGACAAAGCAGTGCAGCAGGGCATGGGAGTCAACTTCGATTTTTCTTGAATACCGAACACGAGGGAGGAGCATATGTCGCAAGTAGAGGATAAGCTGAGGGAAATGGGCCTGGAGCTGACCGAGGGTCCGCCCCCCATGGCCAACTACATACCGGGATACAGGACTGGCAACCTGGTCTTCCTGTCGGGAGTGGGGCCCAGGGACGCCGACGGTAATACGTTGAAGGGGAAACTAGGGCAGGAGGTGACGGTGGAGGAGGGCTACCAGGCCGCCAGGTTGTGCGCTCTCAATTTGCTGGCCAACCTGAAGGGGATCATAGGCGACCTGGACAAGGTGAAGCACGTGGTCAAGCTGCTTGCCATGGTGAACGCCGCTCCCGATTTCGGGGAGCAACCCGCAGTGATCAACGGCTGCTCGGACCTCCTGGTGGAGGCGCTGGGAGAGAAGGGGCGGCACGCCAGGTCGGCGGTTGGCATGGGTTCTCTGCCGGGCGGGATGGCGGTTGAAATCGAAATGATAGTGGAAGTGGAAGAGTAGACGAAAAAAGGGTCAAATAGCAGAACGGCAGGACTGCATCTTCCATGCGGAGGGTGCTAGGATATTGTAAACCATTGCAAGAAGCCGCCTTCTTTGACAGGATACTACTATGCACTACAGCGAGTTTGAACTCGAGTTTGAACTAACGGAGCCGGTCCCGAGCGAGTTTGAACTAACGGAGCCTGTCCCGAAACTGCGAAAACCGCACGTCATTGCCAGCTTGCGGCCGTGGGTGGATGCGGGAAGCGTGGGGACGTTGACCCTGTCGCGGTTGGAGCGGCATCTCGGCGCAAAGGATATGGGCGGCTTGGCTACGCCGGGCAAATTCTTCGACTTCACGCGCTACCGGCCCACGGTGTACTACACGGAAGGCCAGCGCCGCATGACCATCCCCAACACGTTCCTCCGTTATGCTCCGGGTGAAGGAGACTTCGATTTCCTATTTGTGCACATCCTGGAGCCGCACGCCTTTGCCGATGAGTACATTTATTCGCTGGCGCAACTTTTCCGCTACTTCAAAGTAGAGCGGTACTGCCGAGTGGGCGGCATGTACGACGCCGTGCCCCACACTCGCCCGATTCTGGTCACCGGCACCATGGACGGAGAGGACATGAGCCATGTGCCGGGCGTGAGCCCGTCCCGGCGTTCTCCCTACCAGGGCCCGACCTCCATAATCAACCGGCTGTCCGAGAAATTGAGCGTCATGGGCATGGGCACGGAAAACGTCACTTTGATGGCCCGGCTTCCGCAGTATATCCAGCTGGAAGAGGACCATACCGGAGCCGCCAGCTTGCTCAACATCATGTGTCACCTGTACAACCTTCCCCGGGAACTGGCCGTGAGCAGGCGCGGTGTCAGGCAGTACGAGCGGGTTTCCTCCGAAATGGAGCGTAACTCAGGCGTGAAGGCCCTGGTGGAGCAGCTGGAGGCCGACTACGACGCTCGCATGGAGTCCGCGGCGCGGGAGGAGCGGAGCGAAGAGACCATTCCGCTATCGCCGTCCGTGGAGCAGTTCCTGCGAGAGCTCGGCGAGAACGGGAACTGGGAGCAAGAGAGAGGGTAGCAGGCGGTTCGCGAACCGACCCTACAGGAGGCTCTCTTGTTCTGCGGGGGTCTGCTTTTCCTGCGGTGGAGACGCAATCAGCGCGGCTATGCCGCAAGCCACGGGAAGTGCCATGAAGACAAGGATAGCCAGCGTGTAGCTGTCGGTGAGGTCAAACAGGAAGCCGAAGGGCAGGGGGCCCAAGGCGGCAAAGGCGACCATGCTGGTAGTCACCACTCCTCGTATGCTGCCCAGGTAGGTGCGTCCGTAGTAGTTGGGCCAGATTACCGAATTGGTGGTCATCATCAGCCCGCCGGCCAGTCCCATCATCCCTCCGTATATGAACCCCTGCCAGGCTTGGGATATGGTCAGTATCCACAGCATGGCTATCCAGAGGAGGCCCTGGCCAGCCACCAGCAGATAGCGGTTTGGCAAACGGTCGGCGAGAAATCCGGCGATGAACGCGCCCACCAGGGCAAGCGGCGCTATCACGCTCAGTATGGATGCGGCCACGCCGGCGTCGAGGCCTCTGCTGCTCATCACCGAGACGTGGTGGAACACCAGCGCGGTGCTGATCAAGGACTGCGACGACCCGGCGAACACCAGCAGCCAGAACGACCTGGTTGACAGCGCTTCTCGGAGCGAGAAGTTGGTCTCTACGAAACGGGAGCCGCTGCTGCTGCCAGCGGCGACGGCAGGAGCGGCGGAATCGCCGTCCGGCAGAAGCCCGACCGCCTCCGGGCTGCGTCGCACCAGAAGCAGGGAGGGCAGTACCACCACTGCCCAGATGATGATGCCAAGCACAACCCAGGCATTTCTCCAGCCGTGGTTGCTGATGAGCAGATAGATGAGCGGAGGGAAGGCGGCCTGGCTGGCGGCCATGCCCAGATGGTAGACGGCGGTGACCTTTCCTCGTTTTCGTACGAACCAGATGGCGACCAGGGTTGTAGGAATGAGCGAAAGAGAGCCTTGCCCAAGCGTTCGCAGCAAAGCAAAGCCCAGGTAGAGGTGGAAGACGTGCTGTACGTTGCTCATTCCTATGGCGGCAAAGCCGAATAGGATCGCCACCACCGCCAGCATTACTCGCGCTCCGAACCTGTCGAGGAGACGGCCTACCACCACCATCGTCGTGGCGGCTGTGAGGGAACCGGCGGTGTAGAGCCCGGCCACCATGGTTCTGGACAGGCCCAGGTCGTCGATGATGGGGTCTACGAAGACCGATACGCCGTAGGTTTGACCGGGGCCGGACATGAAACCGGCGGCGCTGGCAACGACGACGATTACCCAGCCGTAGTAGAAGGGAAGGCCTGTGACTAATGAGCGCTTGGTAGATTCCACGACTTAATATAGTAACCCACCGTGTCACGTTTGGAAGCCCCGCCGCCCCTGGATGCCCGCCTGCGCGGGCAAGACGGTGAGGGGCGTAGATGGGTCGTGAACCGCTCCTACTCCGTCTTCCTAGGAACCCCCGCTCGCTCCCTTCGACAAAGCTCAGGGCAAGCGGGAAAAGGGTGGGACTCACTCATCCGGTTCTTCTTCCAACTCTGCTCCGGGAGGAAGGGTGAGCCTTCTGTGTGATATCGGCGGCGTTCCAGGAACACAGCTCCAAGGTTCTTGGCGCACCTCTTTTCCGTCTCGTAGCACGGTGCCCATACTAGCGGGCTCAATGTCCTTGCAGTGCGCTATCTTTGCGGTCCTCATGCACTTGCCGTCCAGGACATAGCTGACTGCGGAGGCGACGTTGTGCATTGTTTCAGAGAGAGCTATACGGTCTATGGCAAACATGCCCATTTGGATATGCCTGTCCATTTCATCGTCGAATGGGCGTCCATAGACCGACTCAGCCTCAGCGATGTCGAAGGATAGGATCTGCTCCACAGTGTGCCCTTCGACAATGACGTGCGCCCAACGAACGTTCACTCCTCTAATCTCGCCGACTGTCTCCCTTACTTCCGCAGGCATAATGGGGTGTGGCCGGTTTCAGGATTCTTCCCGGTAGGTCGGACCATTGGGGTCGATGAGTTTGGCGGTACATTCCAGTTGAGCAACTATGGCGGCTAGGGTTGCGTCGCGGTCGGCATGCGCCGGCAAGTCGATTGGCAAATATACATCCCCGTCATGCCACTCCAGTCCCGGCCAAGACGGGGCTTTAAGCCTGCTGCGCACCTCTTCCAACTTCACAGTTATATCGATGTCGTATCCTCCCATAAACAATAGCCACAGCGGTTTGTCGGGCATCTGCTTCACGGCTCTATAATCAATGCCGAGCCAAGCGAACGCGCCTGCGAGGCGAAGATACCTTCCATAGTGTTCAGGCCCTTTTCCCGCCGTTAGTCCTTTGGTGTCGGCCCAACCCGATTGCTCTAGGCGCTTCACCGCATCCGCGATCAGTTGCTTCAGGTTCTCGTCCTGTGTGGGTCTGTCACCCGCGATGGCGCTCTCTGCAAGGCCTTGCAGCTCGGCGATCTCAAAGCAAGCCTGGGTGTCGCCAGCGTCCTTGGCTCTATGTGCCATCCTGTTAAGGAGCGACTGCCAGCTGGTCAGCATCAGGCGGCGCTGGTTACTCTTGGATGGCGCGGTTATCAGTCCGTTGTCACAGTGGGCAGGGCTCAGTTCGTGGCCCTCGTCGCGCAGCTTGGCTTCCAGTTCTTTCCACAAGTCGCCTTGTTCTACGCGATAGGCCGGCGCCAGGAACAGGAGCACGGCGCGTTTGTCGGCGGGGAGTCCTTGCCAGTAGGTGACGGGCTGGTGATGGGTCAGCGATGCCCAGAATTTGGATTCAATCAGTGCCAGCACGTTGTCATCCTTGTCAAGGCAAGCCAGATCCGGTATGGCTCCATGCTCGTCCGTTGCCCAGGGTTGCACTTTCGCGATAGGCAATGGCCCATGTTCATCCCCCAGAAATTCGGACAGCGCCTTTCGAGCGGAGGCAGAACGAGACAGGATAAAAAACAGCGCGTTCGTAGCTACGTCCTCGAGGCCTACGACATGGCGTTGCGCGATGAAACTGAGCAGGGTGGATTCTTGAGACATATTGAATTCCTCAGCAGTCCGCGTCTTGATTCCGGTGAGCCGGGTTGGTCGGGTAGCCTTCCGGCTTCCCCGTATCGCCGGGCTGGATCACGAAGTCCCGGCGGTCCCGGTACAGGCGGGCGCGGTTGATCACGTTCTCACCATCGGGGTCGAAGCCGTCCCACCGGCTGTTGAACCAGTATTTGTAGTCGCCGATGAAGAGGTACTTGTTGCTCACACTGAAGAAGCGACAGGCTACGCCCTCGCCGTCAAGGAATCGGGCGTAGATTGTGTCCAGCAGTTCTCGCTGTCCGTCCTTCTGGCTGAGGACGTATTCATGGGGCCAAGTGTCCCGGTAGGTGACCGCCTCCCGCCAGGGGGCGCGTGTGATGAGTTCTGTCAGTTTCATTCTTTATCGATATTCCTTACGTGGGTATTGTCAAAGCGATGATAGCAGAAAACACACAACGACCTCGGCGATGAATCATTGAAAGTTTAGAGACAAGAAAACAATCGAAATTACTTCAAAAATACCTGCTGAAAGGTATTGACAGCCTTTCGTGCAGGCATGATATAGTTAGGACGTCCTGAGCAATCAAGGCAACGGAGGGGTCGGGGCGGAAGCCAATCGGGCAACCGAGCGGTCGAAGGCCTGACCAAACCGGAACTGAGATTACTCAGGACATTTTCTTTTTACCGTTTGGATACGCCCCCGCCACGCCTGATGCCAAACTCCGTTCGTGGTGAGCCTGTCGAACCACGCCGGGGGGCTCCCTTCGACTAGGCTCAGGGCGAGCGGGTTTTGTTGTGTGGAGAAGGGGATCGCCCTACATTCCCAGCCAGGCGCCCCACTGGCTCTGAAGCCGGTCGGGGTCCAGGGTGTCGTCCATGATTACGTCTACCACGGTTGGCCTGTTGCTGTTCACCGCACTGAGGAGGGCGGGCCCAAGGTCGTCGGGGTTCTCCACGCGGGTTCCTTCTATATTGAAAGCGGCAGCCATCTTCACGAAGTCAAGGGGCAGCTTGTAGAAGTCCATTCCCAGGTAGTCGCTCTGACGCTCGGAGCCGGTGAGATACCGGGCCATACCTTCCCTGAGCACCTTGTAGCTGCTGTTGTTGCAGAACACGTAGGTCACCGGGATATTGTAAGCGGCTGCCGTCCACAGAGCCTGGATGGTGTACATGGCCGTGCCGTCGCCGATTACGGCCACCACCGGCCTATCCGGAGAGGCCAGCTTCATGCCCATCGCCGCGCCCATAGCTGAACCGAGGCTTCCGCCCCTTTGAGCGAACAGGGAGCCGGGTTCATCGAAGTCGATGGCGTTCATGAGGACGCCGCGAGTTGTGATGGAGTCGTCGCAGTAGATGAAACCGGAAGGCAGTGCCCGTGCCACCTCGGTCGCGAACCGCTCCGGGGAGATGGGCGCGTTGTCCCATTTTTCGTTGACTCTGGCTTGAAACGCCTGGGCTGCGGTGTGCTTCTGGGCGGCGATGGACTTGCCCCTTGCCATGGCCGCTTCCTTTGCTGGGCTTGACATGGTGTTGTCCAGGGCGGTCGTTATCTCTTCCAGACCGGCCGCTATATCGCTGAGCACTCCCACTGCCACCGGATACGATCGCTGGATGGCCCACGAGCTGCTATCCAGGTGGACCAGCTTGGGCGAGCCGCTGAACGGCCTCTCCGGAGTCGGGATGAACTGGATCAGCGCGTCGATGCCGATGGCTACCACGGCGTCGGACTCGTCCAGCCGCTTCTTCATGCGGTGGTCGAACCAGCTTGTTTCGAAGGAACCCAGGTAGTGGGGGTGAGATGTGGGTATGTGCACCTCGGACAGGGTTGTGGGAGCGTAGACGGGCGCTCCTATCTGCTCGGCGAGCCTGGCAACCAGAAAGGGCGCGCCCAGCGATTGCGATACCCTGTCCCCGACGAGAATCAGGGGGTCGCGGGCTTGGGCAAGCAGGTTTGCCGCTTCCTCCACGGCTCTAGTGTCGGGCCGCAGCCGGAAGTAGTCGCTTAGCGAAGGCTCTATATCGACGTCGGCCTCGCCGTTCATGGCGTCCCAGGCCAGCGATACGAAGACGGGGCCAGTGGGCGGGGTGCTTGCCAGCTTGAAGGCTCTTCTGATGATGGAGGGTACGTCCCAGGGATGAGTGACCTCTCCCGCCCATTTCGTGTACTCCCGCATCACGTTGACCATGTTGGAGTGAAGGGTAGGGGAATGCAAATGAAAGCTGGAGTCGGCCTGTCCGGCGGTGATGACCATGGGAGTGCCGCCCCTCCATGCGTTGTAGACCACCGCGATGGCGTTTGCCACACCGACCGAGATGTGCAGGTTGACGAAGGAGGGCTTCTGGGTCACCCTGGCGTAGCCGTCCGCCATGCCGGCGGCCACGCCTTCAAACAGTGTGGTGACGTACTGTAGGTCGGGGGCGTCTTGGAGCGCGTCCATGAGAGGCAGCTCCGTGGTGCCGGGATTGCCGAAGACGTACTTCACACCTTCGGCACGCAGCATTTCAACCAAGGCGCGCTTTCCCGTCATGCGGGTCATATATTCCTCCCTTACTGGCTTGGGTCGAAAGGCACGGAGTACTCATTGCTCAAATCAAGCAGCTCCTGGAACACCTCTGCGCTGAGAGGGACGCCTTCCCGTTCACGTTGCTCCTTTAAGCGGAACTCCGGTTCTCCGGCAACGTAGATGCGCTCCACCCCGGGGCCGGGTTCCGACGACCTAATCTGGCTGATAAGGCTGGCCATTCTTTCATGGAACTCCGCCAGCGGCATGAAGCGCTGGATATCGACGGCGATGTATGCGCCGTTGGCAACGATGGGGTCTTGCCCGAAGACCTTGAGCCGCGGCACGTCCCTGGCGAAGAGGCCGCCTGAGAGGACACCGCCCAGTACCTCTATCGCGGTGGCTAATCCGAAGCCCTTGTATCCTCCCGCCCACTGCAGCAGTCCGTGCTCCAGCACTTCTTTGGGGTCGCTGGTGGGCTCTCCGTGCCGGTCCAGTCCCCAATCCAGGGGTATGGGCGTTCCCTTCTTGGCGGCAAGCCTAAGTTTACCGGCGGCCACCATGGTCGTCGCCATGTCCAGGACAACCGGATCGCCCTCTGTGGGGAAGGCTACGCTGAAGGGATTAGTGCCGTGGGTGGGAGTCATGCCGCCAAACGGCGGCACAATGCCCGCTCCGTTGTTCATGGCGATGCCTATCATCCCCTGGGAGGCCGCCGACATGGTGTAGAAGCCGATCATACCGGTGTGGCTAAGGTTGCGCGCCGTTACTATGGATACCCCGAACTGTCGCGCCTTTTCAATAGCGGTGGCCATGGCCAACCTTGCTCCCAACATGCCGAAGCCGTGATCGCCATCCAGCGCGGCGGTTGCGCCCGAGTCCTGGACGACGCGGATCGTGGGACGCGGGTTGAGCACGCCTTTGTGAATCATGCTCACGTACCCGGAGAGGCGGGTGACTCCGTGCGAATCCACCCCGCGAAGGTCAGCCTCTACCAGAACCTCCGCCACGAATGCGGCGTCGTCCTGCGGCACGCCCTGCTTCTGGAGTATCGCCGCCGCAAAGGGACGCAGCTTTTGAGAAGAAACGTGGTTGACTTCCATTGGTGCAGCTCCGCTTGATCCCGTCATTGGCGCGGTTTGCTAAAGCCCCGCTATGGAGAGGACTCGCTCGACGTTTTCCGGCGCCGGTTGCAACTGCCCGGCCTCGATCTCTTTCATAACTTGAACCGTGGCGGCATTGACCGGAGCGGAAACGCCGGCCTCCCGGCTTTTGGACACAATGTATCCGTTCATCTGCTCTATCTCGGTTTTTCTACCCTTGATGACGTCCTGCGCCATGGAAGAGCGCCATTCCGGCCCGCTGGCCCGAGAAGCCATCCAGGCGTCCAACTCTTCGTAGACGTCGCCCTGGTCCGCATTGGCCCACATCTCCGGTTCGAACCCGTGCACCTTCTCAATGGTGTAGTTCAGAGCAAGGCCAACCTGGACGCACTCCTTGGCGAGCTGGGCATAGACTAGGCGGGCGCGGCTGTCCTTGGCAAGCCCCTGTGAGCCGAGGCCGGTCAGAGCCTGGAGCGGGTTGGTGGCGATGTTCAGCGCCAGCTTGGACCAGCGTTCCCCCCAGATGTTGGAAGTTGCAAATGAACCGTCCACGCTTCCCATTATCTCGGCCAGCCTTTCGGCGCGGGGCGTAACATGGCCGTTGAGCTCACCGACCCGGAAGGAGTAGCGTTCCTTGTCGGCAGGCTCCTTCCTGCGCTGGACGTGCCCAGGCTCCCAGAGCTGTACGGCATAGTCGCAGAGCACGCACGGTATCACCCGCTGATACCCCACTATGGAGCCAATCAGCTGGTCGTTCATGCAGTTCTGCGCCGATACCACGTAACCGCTGGGGGTGAGAAGTCTCTTGGCAAAGTGAGCGCCCCATTCGGTGTCGTACGACTTGAGGGAGAGGATGACGATGTCGAAGGAGCCGTGCAGTTGCTGGACATCGGTCAGATGCAGAGCGTTTACGGGCACGATAAAGTCGTCCGGGAAGCCGGAGACCCTGAGGCCGTGCTCTCTCATACGGTCGACGTGCTCACCCCATATGTCGATGAGGGTAGGGTTGTATCCCGCCCTGGTTAGATGTCCGCCGATGTAGCTGCCCACCGCCCCGGCGCCGAAGATTGCGATGCGTTGTTCCATTGGGTCCTCCTGAATGCGAGGACATGGTATGCAGGTATGGGGGATGGGTCAAGCGGGCAAGAGGGCAAACGGGCAGGGAGGCTGACGTATTGACTTAGAGCCGGTCGCGGGCGGTGTGGTGGTAGGTGTCCACAACGTCTCCGGCGCCGTTCACGGCCAGGGATGAGGGGTACTTGAACGTGGTCATACAGGCGTGGCCCGGCGAAGCGAGGAAGAAATCGCCAACTTCCAGCTTCTCGCCGTTTAGCTTGACCACACCGTGCTCCTCGGTTTGGCCGACCAGCTCCGCTTCCGTTTTGCCCATGATCTTGAACCGGTTGGGCATGGGAGGGTCGTGGCTTACGCCCTTCTGGCCTATGTCAACGGTGACCGTGTCCCATTCCTTCTGGGCGTCTACGACCTGTCCCAGGATTGCGCTCGCTTTCTTGAAGCTGAGGTCGGTCATTACCGAGTTGACCAGATCGAAATAAATCCAGTTGCCCGGCGATACCCTGATGCCCTCCTCTTCCGCGTAAAAGCGAAACGACCAGGAGCCTCCGGCTATGACGTCGGGGACATCCAAGCCGTGTCGCGCCGCGTTGCTCTTGATGGCGTATATCTTCTCGAGGTTGCCTTGCACCACCGCCTGGCGCGGGCCGGGGTCCGCGGTATCTCCGGCGTGTCCGTCGTAGGCGTGTATGCCGGCAGGGATAAGGCCCGGTGAGCGGGCTATCTGTAGATAGAGCCGGTCAGCCTCTTCGCCGGCCTGAATCCCCGTGCCGTGCTC
>CAYVEN010000030.1:0-13470 GCA_964450505.1 uncultured Dehalococcoidia bacterium
CAACCAGTACGAGTCGCTATGGATAAACAATGCCGTGTTCAAGTTCATTGCAGAAAATGGGTACGGTTATCCGGTAGAGAGCGTGGAAACGACAACCCCCATTGCCCAGGTATCCCTGGCCAACGGCGATGTTGACATCTGGATAGAGCTCTGGCCAGGCAACATGATCGACTGGTACAACGAGGAGACTGCCGACGGCACGATCGAGGACCTCCTGAACCCGCCCATCTTTGAAGGCGGACCGCAGTTCTTCACGGTACCCAAGTGGGTAGCGGACGAGCACAACATAGTAACTATAGAAGATATGAAGCGACCGGAAGTCGTCGCTTTGTTCCCTGACCCCGAAGACTCAAGCAAGGGCGTCTTTGTCAACTGCCCCATAGGCTGGCAGTGCGCCGAGATCAACCGCGCCAAACTGCAAGCCTACGGCCTGTCCGACCTGTACAACATACAATCGGGAGGCACTGGCGCCGCCCTCGACGCCGCTCTTGTCGGAGCACAGCTGAGGAACGAACCCGTCTTCGGCTATTACTGGGCCCCAACGGCCATCATGGGCAAGTATGAGTGGACAGTAGTAGAAGAGCCTGCATACAATGCAGCATGTTGGGGAGAGGTTATCAAGGGCAGAGACGACGCTTCCTATACGCCTACCGAGGCTTGCGCCTATGAAAACAACCCCGTAGGCAAAGGCATCAACAGCGGCCTCAGAGAGAAGGCCCCTGATATAGTTGAAATGCTAGAGAAGATGGATATGGGCGTGGACGTCATCAACAAAGTGGCTGCCTGGGCAAGTGACGAGGATATCCAAGGCGACTGGGAGAAAGCGGCCATCTACTTCCTAGAGACCTACGAGGACAGATGGACAAGCTGGATGCCAGCAGAAAACGCGGACGGAGTCAAAGAAGCGCTGGCAGGAATGAGCTAGTAAGGCAGATCTAGCCAACAAAAGTAAAAGGCGGGCTGGTTGGCCCGCCTTTTACTTTGCATAGTCCCCTTTATTCTTACTACCGCTCTGCCTCGCTGGCGGCTCCGGCAGTCTGCGGTTCGTCCTCTTCTTCAGACCCGTTCTCCGTTATCGGTGACCCTATGCTAGTCAGCACGGCAGCGCGATGCACTTCTCCCAGCAACCGCCCATTCTCGTCCACCACCGGTATGGGATGCTCGTATTCTGCCGCCAGGTTCACCAGGTCCTCAACCAGGGTGTCAGACGTGACACTGGGCATATCCATACCGTCCAGACCCTTGAACTCAGTGACGCCTCCTCTGAGCGCACTGTTTGCCGCATCCAGGTCTATCAAGCCGCGGAACTCGCGGTTGCGTCCCACGACAAATGCGTGGTTCACATCGTTAGAGCGCATTGAATGCAACGCCACCCGAGGTCCTTGCCACTCGTAGACAACGCTCTCCGGTTCCTGCATTATACTGCTCGCGCTCAGCACCTTGGCCGGTGATATATCCTTAACGAACTCGGTCACATAGCTGTCCGCGGGGATTGTAACTATCTCTTCCGGCGTACCTAACTGGATTATTTCGCCGTCGCGCATTATGGCAATGCGGTCGCCCAGCTTCAGCGCTTCGTTGAGGTCATGAGTAATGAAGACAATTGTCTTTTGCACCTGGGTCTGAAGAGCAATCATTTCGTCCTGCATCTCACGGCGGATCAAGGGATCAAGCCCGCTGAATGGCTCGTCCATGAGCAGGATCTCCGGCTCCAATACCAAGGCGCGCGCAATCCCCACACGCTGCTGCATCCCTCCGCTGAGCTCGTCCGGATAGGCTTGGTCCCATCCTGTCAGACCTACCGTTTCCAGCGTTGCATGCGCCCTCTCGTACCTTTCCTCTTTACCAATGCCCTGGACTTCCAGTCCGTAGGCCACGTTGTCAAGGACTTTTCTATGGGGAAGCAGGCCGTAATGCTGGAATATCATCCCGGTCTGCTTGCGGCGCAACCGGATAAGCTGCTCATCGGTGTATTGAGTTATGTCTTCACCGTCTATTGCAATGGCGCCAACCGTAGGCTCAATTAGGCGAATGAGGCACCGCACCAGCGTGGACTTTCCTGAACCGGAAAGCCCCATCACTACAAAAACCTCTCCAACCCCGACATCAAAAGAGACGTCCTTGATTCCAATTACATGACCCGTTTTCTCCTGCACCTCTCTCCTAGACGCCTCTCTTATCCATTCCTCGTGTATAAGAGAGTCAGCATCCGGTCCAAATATTTTCCACACGCCACTAACGGATATTCTTGCTTCTGCGGAGTCACCATTCATTGTGAAGCTCCTCCTAGAACTATTATGCTTGGGGATTGATCAGGGGACGGTACCGTCCAATAAACGAAGCGTCGGTTGACGATTAGCTTTAGGAAATGAAGTTCAACCTTATTAACATACGGGTTGGGTGTCAAGGTTGGCCAGCTTATCCATCCTCCCACGAGGTTCTGCTGGCGCCCTTAGCTTGGCTTCCTTCCTAGTGCTATACTCAACTAATGCTCAAACCGGTTACCATAGCCGTTCCCGCCACCACCGCGAACCTTGGACCCGGCTTCGACTGTCTGGGCATGGCGCTGGACATATGGAACTACGTGCAGTTTCATCCCGGCCAGCAGCCCGGGGTAGAAGTGATAGGTGAAGGAGAAGGAAGACTACCCCCAAGTCAGGGCAACATGGTGTTCCGGTCGGCGCAGCGGTATTTCCAGAAGGCCGGGGCACCCCTGCCTCAGTTCTCGATTACGTGCCACAACCGGATTCCACTGGCCCGTGGTCTGGGCAGCAGCTCGGCGGCAATAGCCGGCGGCATCCTCGGCGCTTGTCTAATGAGCGGGGCAACTCCCGAACCGGAGGTAATCTGGAAGCTGGCAGTCGCCACGGAAGGGCACCCGGACAACGTAACTCCGGCCCTCTTCGGCGGGTGCCAAATAGTGGTAACGGACGGCGATAGACTGGTTCGAGCGACAGTACCGTTGCCGGAAGGGATCAAGGCCGTACTGTTCATACCGGACCAGCCAATGGGGACCAGGAAGGCCAGAAACGTTGTCCCTCAGAGGACCAGCCTGAAGGATGCCGTCTTCAACTCCGGTCGCGTGGGGCTGCTTGTGAACGCCCTGGCAACAGGCCGGCTGGACGACCTGAGAGTCGCCACGCAGGATCGTCTGCACCAGCCGGCGCGCCAATCCATCTTCCCTGCCATGAAGCCGCTCTTTCAGAGCGCGCTGGACGGCGGCGCCCTAGGTGTATTCCTCTCCGGGGCAGGCTCAACCGTGCTTGCGCTCACCAAAGGCAACGAAGTTACCGTAGCCAGGGAGATGGAAGATGGTGCAAACAAGGCCGGGGTCAAGGGCAGTGTAAAGATTACGCAACCCTCCTTGCAGGGGGCACATGCCACTTCAGACAGCATGATAGGCGCCACTTAGGCATGGGAGCCCAGCAACAACCCAAATCGCAGCACGCTCCATTCCTCTGTGTAATTATCCCGGCTTACAACGAGGAAAAGCGCATCCCTTCAACCTTGGAAAGGGTTGCTGCCTACTTGCAAACGCAGGATTACTCCTGGGAGGTTCTTGTCGTTGACGACGGCAGCAGCGATGGCACCGCCCGCCTCGTCTCCGACTTCGCGGCCAGCCATCCCGGCGTATCGCTGCTGTCCATTGAACACGCGGGCAAGGGCTGGGCGGTACGATCCGGCATGCTTCACACCCGGGCCCAGCATCGATTCATCTGCGACGCGGACCTCTCCATGCCCATAGAGCAACTGGAACGATTCCTGCCTCCACGTCTCAGCGACTACCACGTGGCTTTGGGTTCACGAGAAGCGCCCGGAGCGCGCCGCTTCAACGAACCGCGCCGCCGCCACCTCATGGGCCGGATATACAATACCCTGACAAGGTTGTTTGCCGTGCCCGGGGTCAGCGATACGCAATGCGGGTTCAAGTGCTTCTCGGGACCGACGGCGGATAAGCTCTTCGCCATGCAGCACACTCCGGGGTTTGCTTTCGACGTTGAGGTACTATTCTTGGCCCGCCGCCTGGGGCTGCACCTTGTAGAAGTACCGATAGACTGGCATTACTCCTCAGAAAGCAAGGTGCGCCCCCTGCGAGACGGGTTGAGCATGATGTTGGATATCCTCAAGATTCGCTGGGCCTTCCTCAGGGGAAGGTATCGCGCCACCGACTCCTGAATGAAGACCATAGTTGTCATTCCAACCTACAACGAGGCTGAGAACCTCCCCACTCTGTTCGACGCTTTGTTTGCACTTCAGCTACCGGAGCTGGAGCTCCTTGTGGTGGATGACAACTCGCCGGACGGCACCGCCGACCTCGCACATACACTCGGCCAAGAGCAAGGGCGTGGAGTTCACGTGTTGCGTCGCGCCCAAAAGGAGGGGCTAGGACCCGCCTACGTGGCTGGGTTCGAGGAGGCGCTGCGTTTGGGAGCGGAGACCGTGGTGCAAATGGACGCCGATATGTCGCACCCTCCTGGGGTGTTGCCGGAACTGCTGAACGCCCTTGATCGGTACGACGTAGTCGTCGCGTCGCGATATATGCCGGGGGGAGGAGCATCAGAAGATTGGGGAGTATTACGTCGTCTAATCAGTCTCGGCGGGGACATCTACGTGCGCTTGGTAACCGGACTGAAAATAAAGGACGCCAAGTCCGGCTTCAAGGCCTATCGCAGAGAGAGTCTGCAGGCCCTTCCCCTGAGGTCCATACGAAGCCGCGGTTATATCTTCCAGGCAGAGGTGCTCTTCATGTGTCAGCGCCTTGGCCTTTCTATGGGAGAGGTTCCGTACACCTTCGAGCAAAGAGCCGCCGGCCGCTCCAAACTGAGTCTGGGCATAATGGTGGAGGGTTTGTGGCGCGCTCTTCAAATGCGCCTGCGCCCCCCGAAACCGGCAGGCCGTTCATCCGATACCAGCCGTAAGTAGCCCAATTTCGTCCCGCTTGCTCTTTGGGCCAGCCAGTCAATGGCTCTTCCTCGGCTATTACTATGGCAGCGTTGAGAGAATCGTTGTATGGTTCACTGACAATGTATTCAGGGATAAAGGAGCTAGAAAGTGTCTGTTATCGGAGGTCTTGTAATCCTAGCCAGCACATTTGCCTTCTGGGGTGGTGTTGGTTGGCTCGTAGTACAACTTATCCGACATAGATCGATACGCCGAGCCTTGGGATTCATCTTGCTGGGGATGTTACTCCTTCCCCTCGGGATAATTATATCAATTGTCGGTGGCAGTGATGAACCAGCAACGTTGGGCCCTACAGACGCACCAGGTGAACTACAGGATACAACAGGAAACTTAGGTACAGTACCCACGAATCCCGTCCCGTTCGGCACTCCTGTCGTTCATTCCGGAATAGAGATTACTGTGCTTGAAGTGAGGAGAAACTATCCGGAGAGTATGCTTTTCTTCGAACCAAAGGAAGGGCACGAATGGATCACAGTTACATTGCGTTTGAGAAATGTCGGTAGTAGTCGAGACGAGACGGATCATTACAATAGCTCGGAGTTTCGCATTACCGGGAGCCGTGGGGTAATCTATGACACGCTTCTCACACCAGACACTGACACTCCATTGGGTTCAGGGGAGTTCTTTGGCGGAGGTGAGGTTACAGGAGACGTGGTGCAGGAAGTAGCAATTGGCGACAGCGACCTAGTCTTGATTTACTCACCACCTTTTGAAGGCTCTCGCTATCTGTCTCTTGAAAGTTGAAGAAAGACTATTTTCGCTGCCAGTATACTTCTTGGAACCAGCAATTGAGAATCTTCACCCACAGGAGAAAGTCGGGTAAGATTCTGCCCTTCCCCAAGGGGCAGTATCCGCCCGCCTATTGTGTGCTACGGGACAGAAACCAAAGCGCTGGCCTTTGCCGATATACCGCGGCGGCCCAAACCAAGCAAATCCACCACTCTAGCCCGGGTCTCTTCGTCGAGCTCCGTGTACATTTGAAGCTCTCCGCCCTGCTTGGAGGCCAAGGGGATGCCGTCTCGATAGATGATCCTGTTTCCGTTCACGGCGGGGACTTTCGCCCCGGGTGTCAGTATGCCGGCCAAGTTCAGTGGGTCGCTGGCGGAGATGGCCGTCAACCGTCCATCCGGTTCCGACTTGCGCATGTTTCGCATAGTCTCGATTGCTTCCGGCAGGGCGAACTGTTCGCCAATGAACCCGGCAACGAACCTGCCGCCGCGTATTTCCCCTCTTGCCTCAGAGCGGCGATAGACTTGGAGAAGCGTACGCCACGGCGGGGCCATGGGCTCGCGGGCAAGCAGGTCGGGGAACACTATTCCGTAGCGATGCAGCAACTGAATGGCGCGCTCCTCTACGGCATTTTCCGCCACGTAGTGCGTTTGGAGCAACGACCAGCGACTAGCGGGCAGGCGACCCGCCCTGGAGCGTCGTTTGAACCTGGAAGAGCGCTGGACCCGTTTGGCCGCGCCGCTGACAAGATCCCGCAGAGCGTTGAAGCCGTCAGCCGTGACCAGGCCTGCCGCCACAAGCTGCCAGAGGGCGTTCTCAACCTCTGATGGCATCCGTTTTGTACCAGCGATGATATCGGGAAGGAACGAAGCTCCATAGCCGGAAAGGAACTCCTTGACGTCGGCGGCTGCACCCGTAAGCAGGTAGCCGTCCGGGGGCATTTCATGCAGCAGCCAGGGCAGCGCTTCTCTGAGGCCCAGGGACACTGTCCCGCTCCTGGAAAGCGGCATTCGCAGAATCTGGCCGTCGGCGGGACGACGGCTGAACCTGCCCCAGACGACCTCACCGGCCAGGCATAGGTTGTCCAGCGTGGAGGGGAGATAATTCTCCATCCGCGAGGGCAGTATGTCCGATTCCCAGGATGATGCAGAAGCCTCGAAGCCCTGCATCTGTTCGATAACTTCCAGCAAGCCGTCCTCGCCGCGCGCTCTCCATGATACCGATGCGTGCTGCCAACGGAAGAGGAATCGCATGAACTCCGCCGACGACACGGGCTCTATCTCGCGCCTCAGCCGGGTGATGGTGTCCTTGTGGATTCTGGCCAGGATGCGGCGGTCGCAGAACTCCTCATCTTCCAGGCCGGGGGTGAAGTAACCTCTCAGTACGCCGCCCGTGGCTTCCAGGTGGGCCAGCGCTATATCCACTGCGCCCTTCCTCATTCCCAGCGCATCTGCCATAGCGGCGGGCGTGAACGGGCCGGAGCACTCCACCCGGTTTCTGACCAGGATCAGCTCCGCCTCGTCCTGGCCGGGAGGCTCCGTTTCTGCCAACGCTCCGTTGGGCGACGGTTCAAACCTGGCCTCGGGGAACGCCGCCGATACCAAGGAGACGTTTTCACGGGCAATCCAGGCCATACGACCGTTGCCGTAAAACGCCTTCATGGCACGGCCCTGCCCGACCAGCTCGTTGAACCAGTCCAGCCATGTGTCTTTCTCAACGAGGTTCGCTCCACGCCCTATATCCGGTTCAGGCAGTATTCCAAAAGTGAGCAGCGCATCATGCAGCTCGTCCGCGTCCCGCACCAGGGGCCAGGCATCCTGAGAACCGTTTTCTATGGCGGAGGCATCCAACGCCCCCAGGTCTCGCGAGTCTTCCGGCAAAGCACGGCGCAGCACCACCGCCCTGGAACGGCGTTCTTCCAGTGGAACGTCGTCCAGGAACGCATAGGGCATGGCGTTCAATATCTGGTGGCTGAAGACGGACGGCTGCACGGTATCCCTGGCAAATACCTCAATCGATCCCTTTTCGATGCCTTCCAGCACACCGCGCATCCCTTCCAAGTCCATCGCCTCGTTGAGGGCATCCCGCATCGTCTCGAACACCAGGGGATGGTCCGGGATTTCGATGTCGCCGGGCATGGCGTTGTCCTGGCAGGCAACCTGCTCCGGGAACACGGCGGCCAGCAGGTCTTCCGAGCGCATCCTCTGGAAAGGCGGCGGCACCTTCTTACCGCCGGCGAAGCGCAGTATGGCCAGGGCGCGGGTGGCGTCCCAACGCCACCTAATGCCGAAGAGCGGCACCTGGAGTATGGCCTGCTCCAGCACCTTCCGCGCTTTCCTGGAGGATATGTACTTGAAAACGTTGTCTATGGGGAACGTCATGGAAGGACCTAGCGAGAGGTTGATACCGTCCTCGGTCGCCGACGCCTGAAGCTCGAAGTCGAAGGTACGGCATATCTCCTTTCTCAACGACATGCCCCAAGCCTTGTTGATGTGAGAACCGAAAGGGGAGTGTATTACCAACTGCATCCCCCCCGCTTCATCGAAAAAGCGCTCGGCCACGATGCGCTTCTTGGTGGGCACGCTGCCCAGGACTCTCATACCTTCCACAATGTACGCCGACGCTTGTTCCGCCGCTTCCCTGGAGAAGCCCTGACTCACAAGCCATTGAACGGCCTTGCCGTCTTGGGAACGCTGATACAGCTCTTCTCGCAGGTCGGAAACCTCGTCGGAGAGTTCGCTGGTTCTGCCGGGCGCCTCACCGATCCAGAACGGTATGGAAGGCGCCGCTCCCTGGGCATCCTCCACTCTAAGACGGCCGCTCTCCACGCGCAGAATTCGCCACGGAGTATTGCCCAGCAGGAAAACGTCTCCCCTCATGCTCTCAATGGCGAAATCCTCGTTGACCGTGCCCACAAACGTGTTTTCCGGCTCCGCAATAACGTCGTAGTCCGCGTTCTCCGGTATGGCTCCACCGCTGGTCAGGGCCGCTAGGCGAGCGCCACGGCGTCCCTTCAGCTTGCGGTTCACCGCATCACGATGGAGATAAGCGTTGCGCCTGCCTTCCCTGGGAGCCACTCCATAGGAGAGCATTTCAACCACCTGGTTGAATCTCTCCCTTGGCAGCTCCTGATACGGATAGGCGCGACGGCACAGGTTGTAGAGGGCATCCTCGTCCCAATCCTGAGAAGCGCACTCGGCGACTATCTGCTGCGCCAGTACGTCCAAGGGCCAGGGAGGAATGACCAATCTATCCAAATTTCCACTGTTGAAACCACGGACCAGCGCCATGCACTCCAGCAGTTCGTCCCGGGTCAGGGGGAACAAACGCCCCTTGGGCAGGCCGGTCAAAGAGTGCCCGGATCTGCCTACCCTTTGCAGCAGGAGGCCAATGGAGCGCGGGGAACCTATCTGGCAGACAAGATCTACGGAGCCGATATCTATGCCCAGCTCCAGCGACGCCGTGGCCACGCAGACCTTGACGTCCCCTTCCTTAAGCCGCTTCTCTGCGTCGTGGCGTGTTTTCTGGGAGAGACTCCCATGATGCGCCGCCACGGACTCCTCTCCCAATCTTTCCGAAAGCAGGTGCGCCACGCGCTCCACCAGGCGACGCGTGTTCACGAATACGAGGGTAGTGGTGTGGTTCTTGATCTCGTCGGCTATCTTGTCCAGCACCCTACCCCACAGTTCATGCGAGGCGATGGGGCCTAGCTCGTCGTCGGTAAGCTCTATAGCCAGGTCCATCTCTCTAGCGTGACCCGTATCCACAATCAGACATCCGGGGTTGCCTTCAGCATCGATCTCTCCAGCGCCCACCAGAAATCGAGCCAGCTCCTCTATGGGCCGCTGTGTGGCTGACAAACCGATCCTGGTTACCGGATCGCTTGCCAGGTTGCAAAGCCGCTCCACGGAGATGCTGAGATGAGAACCGCGCTTGTCGTCAGCCACTGCGTGAAGCTCGTCCAGAATAAGGGTCTTCGCCTGTCGCAGGGACTGGCGGCCGCTCTTGGACGTTAGCAGGATGTACAACGACTCCGGCGTCGTGATCAATATATGCGGGGGCTGCTTTGCCATGGCCTGTCGCTGGCTGGGAGGGGTGTCCCCGGTGCGCACCGCCACGCGTATCTCCGGTAGAGGCGTACCATTGCGCTCCGCCATCTCCGCTATCTCTTGGAGAGGGACGGAGAGATTTCTATGGATGTCGTTGGAGAGCGCCTTCAAGGGGGATACGTAGACTACCTGGGTGCTCTCCGGCAGACCGCCGTCCAAGCCCGCCTTCACCAGGCTGTCCAGGCAGGTGAGGAAGGCAGTCAGCGTCTTCCCTGAGCCAGTGGGCGCCGCAATCAGGGTATGCTTGCCTGCGGCAATGGCCGGCCAGCCCTTGGCCTGCGCCTCTGTAGGGCCATCGAACCGCTGGTTGAACCAGTCCCGTATAAGTGGATGGAATCCTTGAAGGCTCACGCCTCAACCCTCATAGCTCATAAGTTCTTGGAAGGAGGATTATATCCCTTTCATGATGACTTGTCGCCCCTTGACGCGGACAAATTGCTATACTGGAAGGACAGATCAACGACATTAGAGAATAAGCTGCGCATACAAGCAAATCCAGCTTGAGCTGTCATGGACAGGGCTGGGAAAGAAGGGCGGCTATGTTTTCGAGAATCCTTGTGCCTCTGGACGGATCGTCACTAGCGGAACAAGCGTTGCCATACGTGGGGCAGCTAGGAAAGCTTTCCCACTCTAATATCCGGTTGATACGCGCCATTGAACCTGTGCCGCCCGATCTGGCGGACCCAAGACATGGCTTGTATTTGGACAGGGTGACCACCAGCCTGCGCGACGACGCGGGACGGTACCTCAACACGGTGGCACGAACTGTGCAAAAGAGCGGGCTGAGCGTTGTAAGCGAGGTCCATGAGGGTGATGCCGCGACCTGCATAGTGGGAGAAGCAGAGCAAGACCCCGGCGCGCTGGTTGCAATGGCCACCCATGGGCGAACCGGACTAGGGCGCTGGATGCTGGGAAGCGTGATGGACAAGGTGCTTCATGCCGTACACAACCCTTTGCTTGCAGTCAGGGCAAAAGACCAACGTGATTTTGCCCTTGGCTCCGAGATAGAGCGGGTTGTAGTGCCGCTTGACGGATCGTCCTTAGCGGAGCAGGCATTGCCTCTGGCGCTTTCCATAGCCCAGGCGCTGTCTATCAAGATGGTGCTGCTGAGAGCCACCCCTACTACCCTGATTTACCACTCGGGGAATTATCTCAATGCCCCAGTGGAAGAGATCTTGGAAGAAGAGGCTAGAGCGGCCGTTCAGTATCTCCACGATACGGCCTTGAAGCTCAACGAGGAGGGCTTGTCCCAGGTGGACGAACGCGTCGTCTACGGCAGTCCTGCGTCCACCATTATCGATGCAGTCCACGACTTACCCAACTGCCTTATAGTAATGACAACGCATGGGCGTTCCGGGGTAGAGCGCTGGTTCATGGGCAGCGTGGCCGACCGGGTGATACGCAGATCGGAGTGTCCTGTGCTGCTGATCAGGGCAATCTGAACGTAGCGGGGGCCCCTGCAATCGTACCCGTACCACCGGATGGTTCGTTGGCGAAAGTGGCTTAGGAACCGTCCAACCGGCTTCCCAGCATGACAGGCCGCCCAACTTATGCCCGTTTCATAATTTTCTTCGCGCTCCATATTGTGTTCCCTAAAGAATGGCCTTATCATATTTTGCACGGTTGAGGCGAGGTAAGGAGCTAGGATGAACGCTATCCCGTTCTTCGGGTCACAGATTACTGACGACTACACTAAGACGGCAATCAAATTGCAGCAGGCCACCCATGAGCAATGGTCGGTGGACTGGCAGAATCTAACGCTTGTCTGCCGTCACGGTATTTCGCTAAGCCCCCCGGCTTGCGCCAAGAAATCAGAGGCCAACCTGAGGGAGTACGCAGCGACACGGCACGGCAAGCCAAAGAGTTGAAGCCGCGGCGCTGTCCGTTAGCTAGCTCCTGACAAGTCTCAAAGATTCAGCGATTTCCATAGCTAATCCGCTACTTCCCGCAGAGGCCGTAACCCCTCAGGCTCACCGGGTCCTTTCTTGATCGCGGCGCGAGGGCCGGTTTCGGGCAAGAGGATTCCCGCTACAACCACCGTGACTGGCAGCAACGCAAGCAGCGTTAGGCTGGGTAGGTAGGTTCCCAGCCAATCCGTAGTCGTGCCCACCAAGACCGGTCCGGCAAGGCTGGCCAGGTTGCCCACTGCAAGTCCGGCGGCCAGCACCATGGCAATCTCCTGAGCCGACTTCTCGGGAAGCTCCGTCGCCACGGTGAAGACCGTGGAGATGAACACCCACTGTGATATCCCAAGCGCGACCACAGAAACATATATCAGGGGTTGGTAGTTGAAGAGAAACGCGCCAAACCCGGAGAAGGTGAACAGAATCCCCGCCCCTATCAGAAACGGGCGTCTCAGTCCCAATCTGGCGGAAGCCAGGCCGGCCACGGGACTTACCACCAGGCCAATGAAGGCGGGGATGCCTACGATGAAACCCGCTTTGGACAAGGAAAAGCCGAAGACTTCGTTGTAATAGGTGGGCAGCCAGGAACTGAAGCTCAAATAGGTCAGGAACGGGCCCACAAATGCCAGGGATACCAGGATAGTGGTTCTTTCCTTGAGAACGCCTAATAACCGTGTGATGGAGGGAGAGCTGACCGATACCCTGTCTTCCACCGGTTCTTTACCCAAGACCACCCAAGCTATCGCCCCCGCCAGGGCCACTGCGCCGAAAGTAAACAGCGTGATGTCCCAACTGAAGAGGTTGGCAATGGGTACGCCTATGAAGAGCGATATGGCCATACCGCCCGTCTGACCCATCCAGTTGACCCCGTTGACCACGGGCAGTTCCCGTCGGTCGAACCATTGCGAGGCCACTGCGCCCACCAGGGGAATCACCACTCCCGCGCCGAAAGCAAAGACCACACGCCAGGCAACGTGTCCGGCGAAGTTGGACATGAACGGAGCCAGCATTCCCACCGACATCAGGAATGCGCCGAAAGCAAATGTCCTATGTATACCGAAGCGCGACGCCAGGAATCCCGACGGTACGTTGCCCACGGCCAGCATCAACCCCATAACTGCAACCATTATGCTGACCGTGCTCCTGTCCAGGCCGTATTCGTCCATTATCAGGGGGAACAACGGAGCCGGCGCCAGCACGTTGATGCCTATGCTCAACTGGGCCACTACAAGCAGGCCTTCTATGACCCAGCGGTATCTGCTTCTGGAGGGTTGCTGCATCTCTATCCCACAAAAAACGCGGCTCACATGAGCCGCACCGGTCGTTTCAGAGCAAATCAATCCAACTTACGCAGGGAATTATAGCGCAGCGTTGGAACGTAGTCGATAGAGGCTAAGCATAGATGTTATCGTACGGTCAGCCGCCGCCGGTGAGTCCTTAGATGGAGGATTGGTAGAGAAATGACAAGTATGCAAACGCTGACCACTAGGCTCAATGAAATGTGCAATGAGCTACCGTTTCACACCGGATGGCACTTGAAAGACGTATCCTCCGGGGAAACGTCCCACCTGAACGGCGACGTAGTGGTCCCGTCCGCCAGCACCCGCAAGATCGCTATCCTGATCGCCGCCCTCAAAGCCGTAAACCAGGGCAAACTCAGTTTAGACCAGCCTTTCGTGGTGCAGTCCAAGTATCAGAACAACGATTCAGGCTGCTTTCAGCACTTGAGGCCGGGGTTTGCCATAACCCTCCAAGACGCCCTGGTA
>CAYVEN010000030.1:13480-20530 GCA_964450505.1 uncultured Dehalococcoidia bacterium
CAGCGACAACACGTGCACAGGCGCAGTCTCAGACTTGGTTGGCCTGGACAACGTCAACGCTCTCTGCCAGTCAATAGGCATGAAGGGCACCAATCACCTGGTCGGCCTGCCGCCTCTGGGCCTGGGCCGCAATCACTCGCTGGACCAGGTGAACACCACTACTCCAAATGACGTTGGCTTGCTGCTTGACCTAATCGTGCAGGGCTCCTCAGACCCCGCGGCAGCGGACAAGTTGGGCTGCACCACAGAGCTATGCCAACTCGCCATCGATATTCTCAGCTGGCAGAAACTGCGCAACAAGCTGCCCGCCCTGCTTCCGCTGGGCACAAAGGTAGCGCACAAAACGGGTACCGGCTACGAATCGCGAACCATAAATGATGCAGGGATTATCTATCAAGGCAACGATCCGTTGTTCATACTTTCCGCTTATATGGAGAACGTCCCTGTGGAGCTGCCGGATGGACAAGCGGGACATGCCGCTGCTTCAGCACTCATCTCACGCATATGCCGAGAGTGCTACGATGTCCTGAAGCGCTAGGCACGGTTTCACTCACTCTGGCTGACCTGTGCCGTTGTCCTGGCGGAATAAACGTAATTGTTGCTCGTTATGCAAGACTGATATAATTGGGCTACCTGCAGTAGCTATCCAGGGTACTGGTAAGGAAGAGTAAATGGCCGATTCAGCTGAAGAACAGGTCGCAAGCGGAGCTTCGGGAAGCAGTGTGTCCACCCGGATTCAGGGTGAGGAGCCCCAATCTGCAGTAGCCCAACGCAGAGGGCCCGCACTCTACGCCATGCCCTCCCCATTCCCTGAGGGTTGGTATTTCATCGCAACCCGCAAGGCCGTAGAGAAGGCCAAGCTCATCCAGAAGATGTGGATGGGCGAGAACGTCCTCGTATGGTGCGACAATAACGGGCGGATATGCGTCTCTGAGTCTTATTGCCTGCATCTGGGCGCCGATATGGGGCCTGACGGTGGAGGATGCATACGCGACGGACGGCTGCTCTGCCCCTTCCATGGCTATGAGTTCGATGCAACGGGCCAGTGCGTAGCCACTCCCTTTGCCCCTGCGCCCAAGACCGCAAAGCTGCGCGTCTACCAGACACAGGAGATCAACGGCCTCATTTTCGCCTGGTGGGGAATTGGGGGACGAGCGCCGCATTGGAGCCTGCCCACAGAGACACTGGAGCTAGAAGGATGGGGCAACTCACTGATCACTACCCTTCGCTTTGCCGGACATCCCCAGGAGACAACGGAAAACGTAGTAGACCTGGCCCACTTGCGATACGTCCACGGCTACGACAACGTGACCTCCGGCCTGGAATTGGCTGTAGACGGCCCTTACTTGGAGGCTCAGTTCGACTTTAAGAGAGTTCGAAAGATCGTCAAAATGGCGAACCTTACCTTTGACTGCTCGGCCAGAGCCCAAATATTTGGGCTGGGCTATTCATTCGTGCAAGTCCGCGAGCTGTCCATCGGCATGGATTTGCGCCTATGGGTGCTGGCGACGCCGGTTGACGGCAAGCTCATAGACCTCACGCTGGTTTCCCAGGTGAAGGAGATCCGCAAGCCAAAGCGGATGTTTGCTGGGCTGGGGTTCCTCCCCACGGGGATGCGGGCGCCCATAATGAACAGGTTCATCGCGTCCCAGCAGCGGGACGACGTTCTGCAGGACGTGGTCATCTGGAGTCGCAAGCAGTACAAGTCTCGCCCGCGCCTCTGCCGTTCCGACGGCAAGATCATGCCCTTCCGGGCCTACTGCGCCCAGTTCTACGCAGACCCGAACGATTAAGGCTGCGCTGGGCGTTCAGCCCTTAACCTTCCTGAATCGCCTGCCGTACATGAGGCTGCCGTAGTGGTTGAACCACCGCATTGCTTCGGGATCATTGAAGTGGTAGTCCGTGCCTAGCTGTCTTGCGGCGGCTAGTCCTGTAACCAGACAGGTCTCCTGGCTGTTGACCAGCGTATGAGCGCCGCAGTGCCACGTTCGTCTCCTGCCCTGAATGAAGCGGAACATAGGGACGAGCAGCGCAACGTGGCGCACGTCGTGGACTATGTGCTGCAACCACCGTTCCGTAACAATCTTCTGTTTGTCGATGGGGCTGACCGGGTTGTAGGTCACTAGGCAAGGTTTGTCGGAGCGCATGGCCCAGGGCTGCTGGTTGTGCATGATGTACGTGATTTCGTAGTTGTCCGGCTTTGCGCCGTACTGCTCAATATGATTGCTGCGCGTCGTCAGCGGCTTCACTTCATTGTCGGGAAGAACTGAGGAATCGGAGTGGACGACAGCGTGACCATGGATTTCGCTCTCATAACGTATCCTGGAGAGAATGTACCGTTCCAGAAATGTGGGGTTATCCAGAATGCTGAGCGCATGGTTAGCATTGCAGGCGAAGATGACCTCGTCAAAGGTCTCCTGAACGCCGTCTTCGTCCTCTATCACTACGCAGGACTCCTGCCGGTACACCTTTCGAACGGGCCGGTTGAGGTAAATCTTGTCCTGGAAGTTCGCTGTCAAGTGGTCATAGATGTGCCGAGTCCCCTGGTCCCATGTCTTCATGGGCGTGGCGGTCTCGATATTGAAGAACTCAAGATACCTGGCGAATAGTGCCGCAGGCATGTCGAATATTTTGTTTGCCAGCACGAAGTTGATGAACATGGGTTTCAGAATCTTGTATCTGAAGTCCCCGGATAACCTGCTCAGCTTCAGGACCATCCCCATGCTGACGTAGTTGAACGGGTTGAGGGCATTCAGCAGCTTTGACCGGGAACGGGTCAGCCGGCCAAACCGGTGCAAGCACCTCAGGAGCCGTTGAAATCTGGCAATCTCGGACTGTAGCTCCTCCCTGATGTCGGAATCGAAGTCGTGAGCGTAGATACCGTCGCCGTACTTCACGCTATAGCTGAACTTGGTATCAAGGAGTTCGATGCCAAACCGTTCCATCAACAACAGAATGTGTTGATATACGGACGGGATCAATGCGGTGACGGAAATGTCAAAGGGAACCGAGCTGCCGTCCTCCTGCGGCATGTCGGCTGTAAAGGCGTTGCCGCCAACTCGTTCCTGGGCTTCGAACAGGCGAAAGTCAAAGCGGTCCGGGTGATGGTGCAACGCCCACGCTGCCCCCAGCCCGGACACGCCTCCACCAACTATAGCTATGCGCCGCGGTATTGTCCTACTCTCCCCGGTTTCCATGATCGCCTATTGTACAATGTTCTCTCTGCTCCACCGGCTTCGGCATTGGGCATGGTTCGTTGACAGCGCATCATAGGTCGCATATCATTGGCAACCAGATTAACTTTGCGTAAAGAGGGTAAGAGTTTGGTCCAAGTCAGCATATCCGAAGGGGAGAGTTTCGACAGCCTGCTGAGGCGTTTCACTAAGAAGGTGCAGCAAGACGGCATCCTTTCCGAAGCCCGCCGCAGGGAGCATTTCGAACCCCCTAGCATAAAGCGTAAGAAGAAGGCAGCCGCCAAACGCCGCAAGAGTTCCAGGCGTTAGCCGGCCTTCCCCCCTCAGTACCGGAACCTTCTAAGATGTCACTACAGGAACGCCTTTCAGAAGACCTGAAAGACGCAATGCGCCAGAAAGACGAAGTCCGACGTTCCACCATACGCTTCGTCCGTGCCGCCATACACAACCAGGAAATAGACAAAGGGGACGCCCTCAACGACGATGAGATCATAGGCGTCCTCAGTCGCATGGTGCGCCAGCATCAGGAAAGCATCTCTGAATTCAAGAAAGCAGACCGGCAGGACCTGGTAGGAAAGGAAGAAGCCGAACTGCGCATCATCCGTGAGTACATGCCCGAGCAGGTCTCGGAAGAAAAGCTCGCCGAGCTGGCCAGGGAAGCCATCTCTCAAACAGGCGCTTCCGGCCCCGGTGACTTCGGTAAGGTAATGGGACTCCTCATGCCGCAACTACGCGGGCGCGCAGACGGCGCACAGGTCAGCAGCGTAGTTAGGCAACTCCTCTCAGCCTGACGTGACCCGACGCGTGCTGTGTCGGGCGGGTGCCTACAGCTTGTCTATTACAAGCTCCTTCATCTCCTTCAGGCGCTGGGGCCGATCCAGGTCGGGGACGTTGAGGTTGTACTGGGTAACGCCCAAACCGGCCAGACGTCGTATCCGTTCGATGCATTCATCGGGAGTGCCCGTCATTCCGCGATACCGTTCGTTGAGGTAGTCCCGCACGCCGTACTCCTCGGCCAGACGGTCGTACTCCTGCAGCTGCTCCATGGACGGCCTGCCGTGGGTCGTCAGATCATAAGCCAGCGATAGCTTCTTGATCCCCTCTTTGTAGCGGTCCGGGATGAACTTACCCTCCAGAGTATAGCGGCCCAGGTAGTTGGCCTCGCGGGTTGCGCCGCCCTGTCGCTCCAAGGGTGCGCTGCCCGCATCCGTGTAGACGTTGAAGGCGACGTTCCACCAGATGTCCAGGTCATTCAGGGTGCGTCCCGCCGCTGTTGCGCCCTCCTCCACCGCCTGCAGTGCGCCCTGCGCCACATCCGGAGAAGTGCCCGAACCGATGATAACGCCGTCGGCTATTTCACCGGCAAGGCGCAGTCCCCTCACGGCGATGGCGGCGATGTAGATGGGAATATGCCGCTTAGCCCAGGGCAGCCGGGAGATGCCGCCCTGATACTCAGCGCGGCCTTGTGTCAGGAGGTCGCGCACGGCGATGAGGTACTCCCTCAGAGACGCCACAGACGAAGCCCTGTTGCCCGCGTTGTACACGCCGCTGTTCCCCGTGCCGATGCCTATACTGACCCTGCCCGGGGCAATTTCATCGAGAGCGGCGGCGGCGCTGGCAGTGACCACGGGGTGCCTCGTCACGGGATTGGTTACCCAGGGGCCAAGCTTAACGCTGGTCGTGTTGAGTGCGGCTACAGTACAGGCGACCCAGGGGTCGCGGTAGAGTGCCGGTGAATCGGCGATGCCCATGCGGTGATAGCCGAGGCTTTCCACGGCGCGGGCCCATTCGATAACGTCCCGATAGGAGCCTGGGCGTGAGCTTGTGGAGAATTTGACGTCCATTGCGTCCAATGCTATGTGGGCGAATTGTGAAGTGTCAATTGTAGCCGTTTATCCTCCCTGATATGATTGCTCATTATGGAGAGGAACGAGCAGCCCTCTCCATCTTCTTGGATTGGCCAACCATTCAGGAACGGAGGCGCTATTGAACAGCATATGGGTTGTCGGTTCGGCGGCAGTGATTGCCTCAGTCGCGGCCAACCTGATAATACGGGCGATTGCCGTACCGGCGTTGGACATCTCTGGCGAGTTCGAGCCTATGCAGATGCCTCGCATCGCGTTTTTTACCGTAATAGGCACGGGCGCAGGGGTGGTGGCCTTCCACTTCATCAGACAGCGTTCCCGCCGGCCCGTGAGGACGTTCCTCATTGTCGCTGCGGCGGCGCTTGCCGGGTCCTACCTGCCCAACTTGATTCTACTGTTCGCCGGGTCGCAGGAAACGTTCCCCGGGATAACGAATGCGGCGGTTGGGGTGCTGATGCTCATGCATTTAGCTGCGGCGGTAATCACAGTGGGGACTCTGGTGTGGTGGGAACTCCGCAACAGCGGATGAGTTGCGGAGACGCAGAACGTAGAACGTAGAACAAAGAATGCACCAAACGGAGGTCTGCACATGCCAAAAATGACCGGTGGTGAAGCTGTAGTCAGGGCGCTGGCGGCGGAAGGGGTTGAGGTGGTGTTCGGGCTGCCCGGGGTACAGATAATGCACATCTACGACGCTTTCTACAACAACCCGGACATACGGGTGATCTCCTGCCGGCACGAGCAGACCACGGCCTACATGGCCGACGGCTACGCCCGTTCCACTGGCAAAGTGGGCGTGGCGCTGGTGGTGCCCGGCCCCGGCGCGTACAACGCCGCAGCAGGTATGTCGGACGCTTATGCTACGTCGTCGCCGGTGCTGCTGATATCGGGGCAGATAGAGAGCAACGAGATAGGCAAGGACTTCGGGCAGCTCCATGAGATCACGGACCAGTTGGAGTTCATGAAACCGGTGGTGAAGTGGAACGACCTGGTGACAAGGGCAGAGGACATCCCGGAGACCATCCACGAAGCGATGCGACAGATGAAGACGGGCAGGCCGCGGCCGGTTGAGGTGGAGATACCCCCCGATACCCTGGGAACGGTGGCGAACATCGACCTGGTGGAGCCGGAGGCGTACATCAGACCGGCTCCCGACGCTGCTGCCATAGAAGCCGCCGCAGAGCTGATCGCCTCGGCGGAGAGGCCGCTGATCTGGGCCGGAGGCGGCGTGAACCTAGCCGATGCCGGAGCGGAGCTGACCCGCCTGGCCGAGCTGCTCCAAGCGCCGGTGATCAACACGTCCGAAGGCAAAGGCGCCATTCCTGAGACCCACTCGCTTTCCATGGGAACCACGGCTTACAGCTGGGGGCCGGGGGCGGAGATGTTCCCCCAGGCGGACGTAGTCCTGTCTGTGGGCAGCAGGCTGGGCAGCTACCGGCCTGAGCCGGGAACCACGCCGCGAAGCGACCAGAAGCTGATAAACCTGAACATAGACGAGACCGAGTTTGGCAAGACGATGCCGGTTGAAGTCGGCATCGCCGCCGACGCAAAAGTAGGACTGAGCCGGCTCATCGCTGCGCTGCAGGGGCGTTCCATCCGCAACGAGTGGGAGAAGGACAGGCTAGCGGAAATCAAGTCTAGGACATTGGACAAGGTCAGAAAAGCGGGGCCCCAACAGGTGGACCTAGTGGAAGACAAAAGGAAAGCGGTGCCGGAGGACGGCTTCCTGGTAGGCGGCATTACCAACATAGGCGCATGGAGCTACCTGGCATACCCCGCTCTCAAGGAGCGCACCTTCATCACGTCGTCGTACATGGGGAACCTGGGGTTCGGCTTTCCCACCGCGCTTGGGGTAAAGGTAGGCAACCCGGACAAAGCGGTGGTCGCGTTGACGGGGGACGGCGGTTTCGCCTATGCGATGGCGGACCTGGCCACGGCGGTGCAGTATGGAATCAACGTGGTAACGGTGATCTTCAACAACGGCGGATACG
>CAYVEN010000031.1:0-2539 GCA_964450505.1 uncultured Dehalococcoidia bacterium
CCCCGTACTGGTGAGGCCCAGCTATGTCTTGGGGGGCCGTGCCATGGAGATCGTGCAAAACGCTACGGAACTCATCCGCTATCTGACCACCGCCGTGGAGATAGGCCGCGGCAGGCCTATATTGATAGACAAGTACCTGGAAGGACGTGAGGTGGAGGTCGACGCCATCTGCGACGGAGAGCAGGTGCTGATTCCCGGCATCATGGAGCACGTGGAGCGCGCCGGCGTCCATAGCGGCGATTCCATGGCCATATACCCGGGGTTGACCCTGACCACCACAGAGGTCGACACGCTGGTCGACTACACCACGCGCATAGCCCTGGGGCTGGGCACCAAGGGACTGATCAATATCCAGTACGTCATAATGGGAATGGACCCCTATCGCGATCCGGCGACGTTCAAGTACGACGACAACGACGTCTCGGCGATATACGTGCTGGAGGCCAACCCCAGGTCCAGCCGCACCGTGCCGTTCCTCTCCAAGGTCACCGGCGTGCCCATGGTGCAGCTTGCTACAAGAGTAGTGCTTGGCAGAACGCTGCGAGAGCAGGGCTACAGTGGCGGGTTGTGGAAGAAAGCTAAGCTGGTGGGGGTAAAGGCGCCGGTGTTCTCCATGTCGAAGCTGGTGGGAGTGGACACTTATCTGGGGCCTGAGATGAAGTCCACGGGAGAGGTCATGGGCGTTGACCATGATTTCATGCCCGCCGTGGCCAAGGCCCTGCTGGCCAGCGGACTTGACCTGCAGCGGGGAAGCTCGGTGCTGCTCAGCATCGCCGACAAGGACAAGGCGGACGCGGTTCCCCTGGTGCGCGCCCTAGCTGAGGCCGATTGCGACCTGTACGCCACGGAAGGCACGGCGGCAATGATCCGCGCCCTTGGCTTTGAAGTCCGCCGCATAGCAAAGAAGCTGGGTGAAGGCCATCCCAACGTCGTGGACGTGATAGAGGATGGAGCGGTGAAGGCCGTAATCAATACGGTCTCAGGGTCGGCGTCCACCTTGCGAGACGGTTTTGAGATACGTCGCGCCGCCGTGGAACGGCGCATCTCGTGCTTTACGTCTCTGGACACGGCGCGCGCTGCCGTGGACAGCTTGGGACGGGGAAGCTCTTATAGTGTGCTGCCCGTTAACGAATACTGACGGCAGCGGAAAAAAGAATTAAAGGAACGGCAAAGGTTGCCACTTTTAGACTGTTTGAGCTATTATTAGGCATAGCTTGATGGAGAATGTATCGATTTCAGAAGAGCAAGCCTCTTCTATCGATCAGAGTAAAGCCTGGGTAAACCAGAGCGATGGATCCAAACGCCGCAGCAGTAGGCGGACGGGGCGAGCCGCGCCCTTAGCCGTGGACGCGGACGGCCAGACCGGCGACGTTCAGACCGCCCAGGCGGCGGTTGAAACTGCCGTGAAACCCCGTACGCGCAGACGAAGGGCTCCCAAAACCGCGGTCGAATCTCCTTCAATCGATACCCCTCCCGTAGCCACGCCAATGGAGCATTACCCGGTGCCCACAACGCACCGGCCCTTTGCCCATCCCAGTGAAGATGATTTCACCAGCCTGTTGGACTTCTACGGCGTGAAGTGGTTGTACGAGCCTCGTTCCTTCCCGCTGAGATGGGACGGCGAACGGGTGGCGGAAATGTTCACTCCCGATTTCTATCTGCCGGAGCTGGACCTCTACGTGGAACTGACCACGCTCAAACAGAGCCTGGTGACCGAGAAGAACAGGAAGATGCGCCATCTGCGCGAGCTCTACCCGGATGTGAACGTCAAGCTGCTCTATAGGCGTGACATACACCGTCTCCTGGCCAAGTACGGGTTTGGCCCGCTGGTCCAGGAGGACGTTCCAGAGGTGGAGCGGGTGCTGTTCACCAAACCGCAGATAGAGCGAAGGGTGCGCCAGATCGGCAAGGCCATCTCCCGCGACCATAAGGGCAAGCAGCCCGTTCTCCTGGGAGTCCTCAGGGGCGTTTTCTGCTTCATGGCAGACCTGATGAGAGAGATAACGCTGCCGCTTTCCATGGACTTCATGTCGGTCTCCTACTACGGCGGCAATGGCAACGGCAACGGCGCTGAAAATGGGGGCGTGCAGGTCAAGAAAGGGCCGGACATACCTATAGAGGGCCGCCACGTTGTGCTGGTGGAAGACATTGTGGACACAGGCATGACGCTCAACTACCTGCTCCGCTACCTGCAATCACTGAATCCGGCCAGCCTGAAGGTCTGCGCGTTGCTGGACAAAAAGGTCAGGCGGATTGTGGACGTGAAGCTGGACTACGTGGGATTTGAAATTCCGGACGAGTTTGTTGTCGGTTACGGCTTGGACTATCTGGAGAAGTACCGCAACCTGCCGTTCATAGGGATACTGAGACCCGGAGAGCAGCCACAGCCCACCGAGCGCAAGCCGGTACGGAGACGCAAACGGGCCGGGAGGGCGAAAGCGGCGACCTCTTCCCGCTAGTCCGATGGCCTTGTGTAACCTAACGTCCCTTCCCCCATCGCTAAGGTCTGCTTCTTTCCGGTGGGGCACATATCCAGCAG
>CAYVEN010000031.1:2639-20264 GCA_964450505.1 uncultured Dehalococcoidia bacterium
AGCTCGCGGCGCAGCGCATCCGGTTCCTGCCGCAGCATCTCTTCCAGGTTGTCCCCATAGCCTTTGCCAAGGTGCTCCACGAAGGCCTTGAGCTTCTTCGCCTTGACGTTGAAATAGCCGCTGGACCTGATCAGACCCGCCAGCTCCTCAGTGGCAACCTCTCGCAGCCCTGCGGGGGACAAAATGCCCTCTTGCTTGAGCCGGTCGATGGCCCGCGCCGCGTTCCTCCATGCGGTGTTCTGGGTAAGAATGGCGCCAACGATTGTCTCAAACGGGCCGTCGCCCGGCCACCAGTGCTGGGGGCCGTACTCGCGGTAGAGGCGGTTGAAAACACGCAGCAGCTTCGTGCCGGTTGGGGTTGGCGTGTTGGACTCTGGTTTCATACCTGTGACGGCTTCTCTTTTCGGTTCTCTAGCGCACGTTGAGAATGCACGCCTCAATCTCTTGTTTCGGCATCCTCAACAGAGATAGCATTGCTTGCAGCAAGTTTGACGGTACAATTAGACTAGCAGGAGACGAAGATGTCGACCACCTTTGCCCAAAGACTGGATTCCGCTTGCCAAGCTGGCAGAAGCCTTGTCTGCGTGGGCCTTGATCCCGACCCAAACCTAATGCCCACCACGGACGTTGCCGCGTTCAACAAGGCGATAGTGGACGCCACCCATGACCTGGTCTGTGCGTACAAGCCCAACCTCGCCTTCTACGAAGCCCTGGGTCTCGATGGCTGGAAGGCATTGGAGAGCACGGTTGAGCACATACGCGACGTGGCTCCCGGCGTGATACTGCTGGGCGATGGCAAGCGGGGCGATATTGGCAACACCGCTACGGCCTACGCCAGGGGAATGTTCGAGTACTGGGGGTTCGATGCGGTCACGATAAACGCCTACTGCGGCAGGGACGGCGTGGAGCCTTTCCTGGAGTACCCGGACAGGGGCGTTTTCGTCCTGTGCCGCTCATCCAACCCAGGCGCCGTCGACCTTCAGGACCTGCCGGTGGAGGGTGCAGGGCCTCTGTACCGGCAGGTGGCGCTGCAGGTGAGCGAGTGGAACCGGCACGGGAACGCCGGGCTGGTCTTGGGCGCAACGTACCCGGAGCAGATACAAGAGGTGCGTGCCCTCTGCCCTGACATGCCGGTTCTAATCCCCGGCATAGGTTCGCAGGAGGGGGCATTGGAGCAATCGGTGAGAAACGGCGTCACGGCTCAGGGCAGGCGGATCTTGGTCAACTCGTCGCGGGGCATCATATACGCTTCGCGGGGGGATGATTTCGCCGATGCGGCAAGGAAGGCAACCGCCGACCTGCGAGACGCTATCAACGCTATTCTGGCTTCTGTGGATGCTGAGTGGTAAGGGAATACCATCTAAACGACGTATTGAGACTGAAGAAGCCCCACCCTTGCGGCAGCTACCAGTGGAGGGTGGTCAGGCTTGGAGCCGACATTGGGCTGCGGTGCCTGGAGTGCAATAGAAGGGTACTGCTGGAGCGGAGCGTTTTGAACCGCAGGATCAGGGAGCACAAGGCGGCAGAGGTTTCAGAAGAGCAGGGTCCAAGCTGATCTCTTACAGCCGAGGCGCTTTGAGATAGGCTAAGAGGCACTGTAAGCCACCAAGCTAAGGGAAGTATCGCTGGTATACTCAATGAGGTATGCCCAGGCACATTTCAAGACTCTTGCTTCTCAGCGTTGGAGCGGCAGTACTAGTCACCACACTTACACTGTCAGCGTGGTTGATACTGGCGAATCGGCCTCCAGAGGTCTCCGCGCAGGAGCTATTGGAACAGGCTCGGAGCAAGAACACGACTGCAGAGAGCTACAGGTACACGTTTGACGGCTGGCAGACTGCGCAGGTCGAGAGTGATCCAGCCCGGTATGAGAGCCATGGGGAGGCGACCTTTGTGTTCGATAGGGGTTTCCACGTCATAGTTAGGGGAGAACACAATGGCTATAGCGAGACATTGCTTTTGGACGGTAAGCATTATAGCCGCAGGTCCCCCGACGGCGAATGGAAGCAGACGGTCGACGGCGGCAGATTTTACAGCAGTCCAGAGGCAAATCCCAGTTCTGACGAAGCCTTCAGTACCATCGACGGACTTATTGACCGGAGAGTCGTTGGAACCGAAACGCTCAACGGCGTCCAGGTCATAAAGGTTACAGGCCAGCACGATCTAGTGGAGCGGGCAAACACCATCTGGAACGGCCCGGACAACGTCGATCCAGGCTCGCGTGACTCCTACAACCAGATGGTAGCTGGTCGGGAGGATTTCACCGGCTGGATAGGGGTCGAGGACGGTATGCTTTACGCCCAAGAGGTCAGCGGATCCTATCCAGCGGCTGGGGAGATGCTTGCCCTGACGTTCTGGCATCGCTACGAGTTCTCCTACTTCAACGAGAAGTTGATCTTGCCGACTGAGCCGTCCGTGTCATAAGCACTGTGTTAGAATTGAAGCCTCTTGCGATTCCCCCGTTCACAGGAGTTTCCCACTTCCTCAGGACTTGAGCTTTCCTTCCTTGACATGCCCCAAGAGAGAATGATAATTTACGTTCACCGCATTCATTGATACTGAGTATCATAACAACTACGATATGAGAGGCTGGCTGGAGGTAAGAATTTGGCAACGATGACCTTCGATCCGGAAATAGCCGTCAAAGACGTAACCGTGGTGCGCGGCGGCCACAAGGCGTTGACCGACGTTACTTTCGAAGTGAAGCCGGGCACGCTGATGGGCGTCCTGGGTCCCAACGGCGCGGGCAAGAGCACCCTGTTCGACGTTATTGCGGGCGTTTTGCAGACAACAGAGGGCAGGGTGACAATGAGAGGCGCGGCAACTCCGCGGGGCGCTCTGGCATACGTCCCTCAACGCGCCGCCATCAACTGGGTTTTTCCCGCCACCGTTCAAGACGTGGTGACCATGGGCTGCTGCAATGTCGGACTGTTCAGCCGGCCTGGCAAGAGAGAAAAGGAGATGGTCCAAGCCTGTCTGGGGCGGGTCGGGTTGTGGGAGCAGCGTTCGTCGCTCATAACCGAGCTGTCCGGCGGTCAACGCCAGAGGGTCTTCATAGCGCGCGCCTTGGCCCAGGAGGCCAGCGTGATTCTGCTGGACGAGGCGTTCAGCGGCGTCGACGTGGGCGCCCAGGAGGAGATTGTGAAGGTGCTCCAGTCCCTGCGCGACGAGGGGCGGGTCGTGCTCCTAGCCACCCATGACCTTACCAATCTGGCCGAACGGTTCGACCAAGTCCTGTGCCTCAACCACCACGTGTGCGCCTGCGGCCCTCCCGAGGATGCGTTCACCCCGGAAGTGATGGAAGAGATGTACGGGTCCCACGGAATCGAATTCGACCCCAACCACTTCGGTCCTGGGAGAAGCGCGTGATGATTGAGTACATCGTTGAGCCGTTCCAATACAGCTTCATGGTGCGGGCCCTGATTGTATCCGTGCTCGTCGGGGTAATGTGTCCGGTTCTCGGCGCCTACGTCATTACTCGCGGGCGGGCGTTCATGGGCGATGCGCTGGCGCATTCCGTGCTGCCCGGCATGGTTGTCGCTTTCCTGCTGGGGATCAGCCCCTTCTATGCGGCAGTTCCTACGGGAATCCTAGTCGCTTTATCCATGGGTTCCGTCGCCCGGCGCACGGGTGTCAGCGAGGACACCTCCATAGGCATCATCTTTGCCGGCATGTTTGCCCTGGGCCTAGTGATGCTCTCCAGCGCCGACAACATCAACGTCAACATCGAAGATCTGCTGCTCGGCCAGGTGCTTGGCGTATCGCAGACCGACGTTTACGTGTCGCTGGGGTTGGCGGCGGTGGTGCTGGTGGGACTCTACGCGTTCCACCGTCAGCTGGTATACACCACCTTCGACCCTGTGGGGGCAAAGGTGATTGGGATCAAGACGGGATTTGTGGAGTATGTGCTCCTGGCTCTCCTCGCCCTTGTCATCGTGATTGGCATCCAGGCGGCGGGGATTGTCTTGGTCATGGCAATGCTGATAACTCCCGCGGCAACGGCGTACCTGCTCGTCAAGAGGTTCGTGCATGTCATGACAATTGGCGCGCTCATAGGCGCCGTCTCGGCAGTGGTCGGCCTGTACCTGTCTTTCCACGTTGACCTGCCCTCCGGGCCTGCCATGGCTCTGGTTGCGACCGCGGCCTTCGCGATAGCGGCCGTATGGAAGCATACGTGGAGGACGCCGAACGCCGAACGCAGCCTGGTGCCCGACTACTGATCCTTCACCCCTCGGCAGTCCTACAAGCTCACTGCAGAGCGCCTTTGTCCAAGCTATAATACGCAACAGGATGAAAGCGCGAGTCAAACTATTTGCCGCTCTAAGAGAGAGGGCGGGTGAGTCGGAAATTGAGTTAGACCTGCCTGAGACGGCCACGGTGGCGCACGTCGTAAGAGAGCTGGACAAACGCTACGGGGGCATGTTGCAGGGCGGCGTTCCCATTATGATAGCCGTCAACACCGAGTACGTGACCGGAGACCACCCCATCCAGGAGGGCGACGAAATAGCCTTCATACCGCCGGTCAGCGGAGGCGCTCTGTGATCAGGATAAGCCGGGACGTCCTGGATCCCGATGAGATAACTGCCACGGTGCGCGCACCCGGCAAGGGCGGGGTGGTCACCTTCCTGGGAACGGTGCGCGACCACACGGGCGGCAAGCGCGTCCTGTACCTTGAGTACGAGGCCTACGAGGAGATGGCGGAGAAGATGCTGGCCCGCATTGCCGGGGAGGTGACTGAGCGCTGGGACGACACCGTGGTGTCGATAGCACACCGTCTTGGGCATATGGAGCCGGGCGAAATCAGCATGATAGTGGCGGCGGCCTCGCCTCACCGCGCCGAGGCATTCTCGGCATGCCAGTACGTGGTAAACCGCATCAAAGAGAACGTGCCCATCTGGAAGAAGGAGGCGTTTGAGGGCGGCGAGGTCTGGGTGGGCATGGAAGGCCAGCCCGCGTAGGCGGGCATCCAGTGGCGCAGTGGACGGGCCACCGTAGGGTATCCGTTCGCCCTGAGCGCCGTCGAAGGGCGCATCCCCCCGGCGTGGTTCGACAGGCTCACCACGAACGGGGTATGGGGCTCACCAAGAGCGGGGGACAGGCTCACCAAGAGCGGGGTATAGACGTATCGCAGCCTTACAGTCCGTCCTCCCAGAACAGCTCGGCCAGGTAGACTCCTCCTTGAGCCCAGCCGCAGTGACTTATGTACCACTTCCCGTTTGAGTCGCGTACCACTTCAGCGGCGTGGGACGCTATGTGGCCGACGCTGTTCTTCAGCTCCCACTGAAAGGGGTTTCGACTGGACAAGATCTCTGTGCCTACGTAACCGCCTCTTGGTCCTATGAACAGGTAGTACGTGTCCCCGCGCCTCACCACAAACGGAGACTCCGTGGGGCCATTGAACGTGCCCACGGACGGGTCCGTAAAAGCTACGCCGTAGTTGTCCCAGTGGATGAGGTCGGCGCTCTTTTGATAGGCAACAATGTGGTTCCCACCGGAAGGAGCGCTGGTGGCGGTGTAGTACATGACCCACTCGTCACCTATTTTGAGAACAAAGGGGTCTCTGGCATGGTATCCACCGACTACCATGGGATTCTCCGGGTGCCTGGTCCAACTCCATAGGTCGGATGAAGTGGCGAGGTGTATTTTGTACCTCTCATCATCGTCATCTCCGGCGCAGTAGAACATGTAGTAGAGGCCGTTGTTCTCGATTACATGCGGCGCCCAGAGATGGTTTTCTCCCCATTCATTACGGTCAGCCGACAAAGCGAACGGCTGCTTCTCCCATTGGGGCTGGAGCAGATCGCTGGCCGTAGCGTGAGCCAGGTTCTTTTCATCCTGGGGATTTTGCGGTTCGGCGTGGGTTATCCCTATGAGGTGCCACGTTCCATCCTCGCCTTGAATGAAGCAATGGTCGTTTATATACCACTGCTCCCTGTCTCCAAGGCTTGGGTTGTATATCCTCTGGAACGGCCCGGATTTAACCAACGCTGCCTATCCTCCAGCCAGCCAGGCGACAAGCTGTGCCCACAGCCGGTCGTGGTGGCGCCAGTTCAGGTACTCCGACGGGCCCCAGTGCGGCCCGCAGTCCGAGGCGAAAGCAGCCGACCGTCCTTTGCCGTACTGCCAGACCACGAGAAACGGGTCGTCTCCGGCGGTTGCCAGAACGTCGGCGTCTGGGCGTGAGGCAACCCTGTTGTAGCCCAAGAAGGCGGGCCACTCGCCATCGATTCCACTAACGACGGGGTGTTCCGGGTTGGTCACCAGTGGGACCACGCCTTCTGGCACCTCGACGCGGTCATCCACCTGGCCTATGTTCACGGGCAGCGCTTCTTCCACCGGCGTGCCGTGATACCTGGCTCTGCCGTCTATGCCCTGAAACGTCATGTACCCGCCGATCATGACCAAAGCCCCTCCGCCGGCTACGTAGTCGCGTATGGCTTGGAGGCGGTTGGGGGTCTTCTCAGAGTTGATGAACGTATCGGGATGGTGAAGCAGCGTGTTGCTGCCGCAGTCGCTGAGCATCACCACTTCGTATTGGCGCAGGGCCTCTACCGTGGAAGGGAAATCGGTCGCCACCAGGTGATTGGGCATGTGATGCACGATATGCCCCGCCTTCTCCAGGGCGGCCTTCAACCAGCGCACGCCTTCTTCGTAGCCGCTGGTAACAAAGCTGTCGAACCCCTTGATGTGGACAGTGTGCGTAATCCATGACTCGCCTGCGACTAGAACTCTCATGCTCCCTCCTCTGCCTTGCCGAGTATCCTGACCTGGAAGCCAAGCGACTGGCTCAGTGCCGCCATCTCCTGGAATATGTCGCCGTAGGCTACGGCAACGTGGTTGCTTAGATAGTGCGCCATGAGGGTGTCCCGGCTGATGCCCATGTCGGTTGCCATGAACGGCCACTCCCTGGTCGTGCCGTTCCACCATTCGTCGCGCACCTGTTCCGGCAGCTTCACCACCTCCCCTCTGCCAATGTCCATCCAGAGCTTGCCATCCTTGATGTAGGCGCGCGCCCAGGTTATATCGCCGGGCAGACTCTCTCCGGCAAAGGTGCCGCCGGGGGTGGGGAAGTATCCCGACGGCTGCCGGTAGGAGTGGACTCCTCTCAGCGTATCCGGGTCGTGGTTGAAGGCGTAAGCCCCGGAGGAGCCGGAGTTCAGCAGCACCCAGATGAACCGCCCTTCGTGTTCCGCGCCCCAGCGGACGTCGTGGAACAGTACGGACTGGTGCAGTCCCTTGGCTTTGAGGAGGCGCTTCATCATCTCCATTGCCACAAGGTTGCCTTGGTCGGCCTCGGTGGCGGTGGCGACGGTGTCCCCGTTGGACTCCGGCCTGCACACCGAATTCAGCAGCCCTTCCGCGAAGTCGGACGGCGGGCGGAGGTTGAGGAGACCCAGCTGGTACTGCCAGCCCAGGCAGTCCGCCTTGAACTCATCGATCATGTCCAGGACGGTCAGATAGTCGCGCAGTTGCTCCCTGGTGGCGTTTTCGTCGAAGTCCTCCGCGCCCTCTTCTCCGTAGTGGAAGGTGACCCCATTGCTCCTGACGAACCGGTAGGCGTCCTCGATCCGTTTGTCGGAGATGCTCCTGCCCCGGTCTATGATCCAGGCTTGGTCAACCTTGTGCTCGGTGAATCCGATGGGATTGAGCAGACGGGGGCCGAAGTAGCCGTTGATCATGCCCATGGAGGTGTCCCCCAGCATCAGGGCCAGTACCCGCCTGTCGCGTATGCCCTGCTCAACACTCTTGGCGATAGCCTCGGCGTCGGAGGAGACCCCCGTCTGATACGAAAGCTCGTCTTCAGGGTAGGCGATGGCTCCGGTGGAGCACCACTCTTCCAGCCTGGACATGAACTGCTCATCGGCGGTCCAGTCCTGGGCGTCCGTCCAGACCCTGGAGAACTGCCGGTCCACGCTTTCCAGGCAGGCGCCGGTGTTCAGCAGGCCGACCAGCCCCGGCCACTGGCCTGAGAAGTTGCTTGCCAGCAGCAGAGGAGTGTCCTTGCCCACGACGCCGTCGGTGGTGTGAGGGCCGTACAGCCAGTGGGTGCAAACGCCGATTATTGGGTCGTCTATGGGGCCCAGCTTCTCTATGGACTGGTGGGGTCTGCTTATGAAGCCCTCCACCCGGTAGGGAGAGTACCCCAGCTTCTCCAGGGCCCTCTCCAGCTGTGCGGTGGCCTCTTCCACGCCGGGAAGCGCCCACTCGTTGGGCTTGTCCCTGTAGTCCCCGGGCCAGAATAGAGCGATTCGCTGTTTCATCTCTTCAACTCCCTCCTCTAAGCTTTGCCATGATGGCGCCGTCGCTGAATTTTCCGTGGAGGTCGGTGTATATGGAGTAAAGCTCATCGTAGCGCTTTTTGGTCGCGGGATCAGGCAGGTATTCCTGCTGGCCCACGCCGCCCATGTTCTGAGGCGAGGCTCCCGCCGCCATCGCGGCCAGCATGGCGCTGCCCACCGCCGACGCCTGGCTGGTCCTGGCTATCCGTATCCTCCGCCCCGTAACGTCGGCGAACACTTGCATGATGAACGGGTTTTGTTCAGAGATTCCCCCGGAGGCCCGCAGTTCGGCTATGGGAAGCCCTGCCGTTTCATGGGCCTCGATGATCCGCCTTGTCCCAAAAGCCGCCGATTCAACCAGCGCCCGGTAGATCTCCTCCGGCGTAGTGTCCAGGGTGAGTCCCACCAGCACACCGCTGAGGTCGGCTCTTTGCAGTTCCCTGCTGCCGTTCCACCAGTCGAGGGCTACCAGTGAGCCCGGTTCGCCGGAGCCGACGTGGGGAAGGTTGAACTGCTGCGAGAACCAGGCGAACATGTCGCCTACCGCCGCCTGGCCTGATTCATAGCCGAAGTAACCGGGGAGGATGCCGTCCTCCACCGCCCCGCACATGCCGGCGACCAGCGCCTCTTTCCCGGCCAGGGTCAGGTGGCAGAGGCTGGTGCCCATCACGAGCAGCATTGCGCCCGGTTCCGTGATTCCGGCTGCGGGCACGGCGGCATGGGCGTCCACGGTGCCCACCGCCACCAAGGTATCTCCGTATTTGGCGGCCCGGCCTGCCGGCGCGCCCACCGGCATTACGCCTGAGCCGGTCTTCTCCCGCACGACACCCGCCAGGGACGGGTTCAGCGATTGAAAGAAGCCGTCGGATGGAAAGCCGTCTCTCTTGTGCCACATGGCTTTGTACCCGGCGGCGCAGGCGTTCCTGGTCTCCCTGCCGGTGAGCTGCCAGACAATCCAGTCGGCCTTCTCGATGAACCTGTCGGCTTGTTGGTAGACGGCGGGAGCCTCTTCCAGCGTATGCAGAACCTTGGGGAAGAACCACTCGCTGGATACGCGCCCGTAGCGGGGAAGCCACGGTTCGCCGCGCTGCAACGCCAGCTCATTCAGGCGGTCGGCCTGAGGCTGAGCGTCGTGGTTCTTCCAGATCTTGACCAGAGAGAGCGGATCGTCGGATAGGCGGGAAAGCGGCGTCCCGTCCGCTTTGCAGGGCAGGACACTGCAAGCCGTGGCGTCTACGCCTATAGCGTCCGAGGGGCCGAGCTCTCTGAGGACGGAGTCCATGGAGTGAAGGTAGTCGTCGGGGTCGTGGTACTTGCCGTCGATGACGCCGTGCTCGTACTCCGAGACGGCGGTGGCTATCTCCTCGCCGCTCTCCACGTCCACTAGGACCCCGCGTACGCTTTCAGTGCCAAAGTCAAGGCCGATGGTCTTCATGACGGGTAGAGCATACGGGCAAACAGGCGGACGGGCAAGCGGGCGCGGCGTTGACAGTGAATGGATATGTGATAAACTTCTCAAAGTCTGACGGGGGAGCCATGAATAGGCGTGGGTTTATTATCGCCATGCGGCTGCTCGGACTCGGTTGGTACGTGGCGATTGCCATTGTACTCGGCATAGCCGGAGGGATTTGGCTGGACAACAGGACGGGCACCCTTCCCCTATTTACGCTGCTAGGTGTCTTGCTGGGCACTGTGGCGGCATTTTACGGACTGTACAGAATGGTTGAGCCTCTTTTCAAAGGGGTTGAAGATACGGACGACCAGTGATAGGGCGGCATCTATAGCTGATCAATGGATACTAAGAATCTGATAAGAGTCCTTGGCCTAGCCCTTCTAGCCCTCTTTGTTTTTGGATTCATAATAGGAGCCATAGGGACCGCTCTGTTTGGAGGAGAGGACGGGAAACCGTTCCTTCCTACCCCTGAAGTCCACCTTCAACCGCAACCTATACTGGATGCGGACGCCCACGAAGCGAAGGAGCTTCACAAACTGCCCAACCGGTTCATACCCACCAACACCATCCTTTCCTCTTTGGTGGCGAGCGCCGTGTTGATACTCCTCTTCTACTTTGGCACGCGCAATATAAGCGCCGACAAACCTCCCAAGGGGCTGCAGAACTTTGTGGAATCCGTAATCAGCGGGATGTACGGCTTTGTGGAGAGCGTGGCCGGCCCCCGCTACGCCAGGGCGTTCTTTCCCCTGTTTGCTACCATCTTCTTGTATGTGATAGTAAACGCCTGGCTGGGCCTGGTGCCTATCTACCAGAGCTTTGGCGTTGTGGAAGGCGACCATCTGGCGCGGCACGCGCTCCGCCCCGCCGGCACCGATTTGAACATGCCGCTGGCGCTGGCGCTGGTCTCCTTTGTATTTGTAGAGTTCTGGGGGATCAGAGCCCTGGGACTGTCATATTTCGGGAAGTTCTTCCGGTTCGGGGCCTTGCTCAAGGGCCGCATATTCGAAGGAGTCATCGACGTATTCGTCGGTTTGCTGGAGGCGTTGAGCGAGTTCATACGCATAGTGAGCTTCACGTTCAGGTTGTTTGGGAATATGACCGCCGGAGAAGTATTGCTGCTGGTTACGGCGTTCCTGATACCGTTTGCGTTCTCGCTGCCGTTCTACGGATTGGAGTTGCTGGTCGGGTTCATACAGGCGTTGATATTCGCCGGTCTTACCTTGGTATTCGTAACCACGGCGGTTACGCCTCATGAACATGAAGCAGAGGAAGGCCACTAGCCTTCCAGGTTGGGATATGGTATGAAATCATAGTTTGGCGCTGGTTAAAGTGGTAATGGGAACGGCGGGGCTGGCATTGGACTTGCTTTGTGCGCTGCCACCCTCCCGTCAGGATTAAAACACACGCAGATCAACAAAAAGGGGGACTCATGCCTGAAGCAGATGCCTTGAAATTGCTTGCCGCCGGACTAGCCGTTGGACTTGGTATGTTAGGTCCGGGTATTGGCATAGGTATCCTGGGCGCTGGTGCCATGAACGCAATTGGACGGAACCCGGAAGCCCGCGGTGCAGTGCAGACGAACATGATTCTGGCTATCGCGTTCGCTGAGGCGCTGGGTATCTACGTCCTAGTAGTGGCGATCATATTAGCCCTAGTGGCATAAACTTGTAAGGTCGGCAGACCTAGCACAATACGGAGAGGGGTATGGCAGAACTAGGCTTCCATATACCAAGCTTGGTGGTCTACCTGGTCAACTTTACCATCCTGCTGGTCATACTGTACTTGGTGGGCTATAAGCGCATCTTGCGCGTCCTCGATGAGCGCTCAAATCGCATCAAAGAGAGCATGGAGCAGGCCCAAAACCTACAGGTGGAGTCTGCCCAGCGTCAGAAAGAGATGGAGGAGCAGATCAGGGAGGCGCGCCGGGAAGGACAAGGCTTGATTGAACAGGCCAGGCAATCGGCTCAGAGGTTCCGTGACGAAGAGCGAGAGAAGGCTCGTGTGGAAGCCGATGCCTTTCTTTCCAATGCCCGGGCGGAGATACAAAGAGAGCGCGACGCAGCGGTGGAGGAGGTGCGGCAGCAGTTCGCCGACCTGGCTATACTGGCTGCTGAACGCGTGGTGCGCCGCTCGCTGGACAAGGATGCTCACAACGACCTTATAGAGCAGACCCTGTCGGAAAGCGAGCTGTTCCAGAGGAACGAAGGCTGATGGCTCGAAGACTCGTAGCCAAGCGCTACGCCCAGGCGGCGTTTGCCATTGCAGAGGAGCAGGGCCGCTTGGAAGAGTGGCTCGCCGACCTGCAAACGGCGGTCGAAGCCCTGAGCGATAGCGAGACCATGGCCTTCCTTCAACTGCCCAAAGTGAGCTTGGCTCGCAAGCTTCAGTTACTGCAAGACACCCTCAAGGACCTGAGCCCAACGGTGCTGAACCTGTTGGGCCTGCTCACTTCAAAGAGAGGCCTGCCGGCGCTGCCTGGCATACTCAGTGAGTATCAGCGGCTGCTGGACCAGAGCCAGGGCAGAGAGCGCGCTGAGGTTACGGTGGCCCTCGATTTGAATGACACGCAGAAGGAGAGGCTGGGCCGGCAGTTGGGTACGCTGTTGGATAAGGAAGTTGTGCTCACCACCAAGACGGATGAAGAGGTCCTCGGTGGAGTGCTTGTTAGAATCGGAGACAGGATCATCGATGGGAGCGCGCGCGGAAGGCTGCAATCGTTGCGGCGAAGCGTGCTGGCAACCCCAAGTTAGAACGGGAGAGATGGAGCTATGACCACAAGAGGCCAGGACCTGGCTGCTGTAATAAAGCGTCAAATTGAAGAGTTTGGCGGCGATTTGACAATGGTGGACGTGGGCACGGTCACCGAGGTGGGCGACGGCATAGCCAGGATTCACGGCCTTGGAGGAGTGCAGTACACGGAGTTGCTGGCTTTTCCCGGAGACGTCATCGGCATGGCCATGAACCTGGAAGAGGACGCCGTGGGCGCCGCCATCATGGGCGACGACTCCCAAATAAAAGAGGGCGATGAAGTGCGCTCCACGGGCCGCGTTGCCGAGGTCCCGGTAGGTGACGACCTCATTGGCCGTACGGTCGACGCATTGGGCAGGCCCATAGACGGCAAGGGCCCTCTGAGAACCGAGAACACGCGCCCCATAGAGCGCGTTGCGCCCAACGTGGTGACCCGCCAGGCGGTGAACGTGCCGGTGCAAACCGGCATCAAAGCCATCGACAGCATGATCCCGATAGGCCGCGGACAGAGAGAGCTGATCATTGGAGACCGTTCGACAGGCAAGAGCGCCATAGCCCTTGATGCCATCATCAACCAGAAGGGCGGCGATTTGATCTGCATCTACGTGGCGATAGGGCAGCGCGTGGGCAAAGTAGCCCAGACCGTCGCTATCCTGGAGCAGAACGGTGCTATGGAACATACCGTGGTCGTGGCCGCCAACGCTTCCGACCCCGCGCCTCTGCAGTACCTTGCTCCGTACGCCGGATGCGCCATAGGCGAAGAGTTCATGGAGCAGGGCAAGGACGCGCTTATCATCTACGACGATCTATCCAAGCATGCCTGGGCCTACCGCCAGCTGTCGCTGTTGCTGCGCAGGCCTCCCGGACGGGAAGCCTACCCCGGAGACGTTTTCTACCTGCACAGCAGGCTCCTGGAAAGGGCGGCGCGGCTGTCCAATGAGCACGGGGGCGGCTCCCTTACCGCTCTGCCCATCATTGAGACCCAGGCCGGGGACGTGTCGGCGTACATCCCGACCAACGTCATCTCCATCACCGACGGCCAGATCTACCTGGAGTCGGAACTATTCAATGCAGGTATAAGACCCGCGGTGAACGCCGGACTTTCCGTGTCCCGCGTGGGCGGGTCGGCGCAGAGGCGCGCCATGAGGAGCGTGGCGGGCAGGCTGCGGTTGGACCTGGCGCAGTACAGGGAGTTGGTGACCTTTGCCCAGTTCGGCACCTCCGACCTGGACCGCGCCACGCGAGAGCAGTTGGAACGCGGACAGCGCATCACTGAGGTGTTGAAACAGCCCCAGTACCAGCCGTTGTCATTGGAAAAGCAGGTCTCCATCATGTTCGCCGTTACCAACGGTTACCTGGACGACGTTCCCGTGTCCAGGGTGCGTGAGTGGGAAAACGGCTTCCACCAGTACATTGAGGCCAACCAGCCCCAGATACTGGAGAGCATTGCCACCACCTACGAAATAAACGACGACACACAGAAAGCGCTTAGAGACGCCATAGAGGCGTACAAGCAGACCGTCACCTTGGAGTAGAAGACAATGGGACTAGCGGAACAGGCTCTTAAGCAGTTCAAGAACAAGCCTGTAGTGATTGTGACCACCGTGAAGAGCGAGGGTTTCTTGCAGGAAGTGGCCGGTGTCCTGGAAGACGGCGACGACGATTATCTGTTGGTTCGCGATCAGGACAACGACATGCCCACGGTTGTCAACGTCTCCCACGTGGCCTGGATATATGAAGAGACCCTGGATGAAGAAGAAGAAGAGCTGTAGAAGATGGCAGTAGTCTCTAACGTAAGGACAATAAGACGCCGCATCAGGAGCGTGCAGAACACGGCCAAGATCACCAAGGCCATGCAGATGATCGCCGCATCCAAGATGAGGCGCGCCCAGCAGCTTTCCATCGCGGGCAGGCCGTATTCGGAAAAGATGCGTACCGTGCTGGCGGACCTTGCATCGCAGGCCGGAGAGGACGAACAGAGCCATCCTCTGCTGCAAAAGCGCAACGTGAAGCGCATCGAGATAGTGCATATAACTCCCGATAGGGGGCTCTGCGGCGGTTTGCCCTCCAACCTGAACCGGGCTGCGGGCCAGTTCATATTGGACAAGGAACCGCCGGTGAGCATACTCAGCGTAGGAAGAAAGGGTCGCGATTTCATGGCGAGGACTGGCCGCGACCTGCGCGCCGTATTCACCGATCTGGGCGACCGTCCCAGCTTGGAAGATACGCTGCCCATAGCCCGCTTGGCCATAGAGGACTACGTCAACGGCTTTGCCGACGAGGTATACATTGCCTACGGTGTATTCGTCAGTACCGCCACGCAGCGTCCTACAATGCAGAGGCTGCTTCCGGTGGAGCCGGCGGAGCTGGATCCCGGGCAGGCGGTGGGCTACATCTACGAACCGCAGAGCCTGCAGGTCTTGGGGGAGCTTCTTCCCAGGTTTGTGGAGATGCAGATATACCACGCAATGCTGGAATCGGTGGCCAGCGAGCATTCGGCGCGCATGGTGGCGATGCAAAACGCCACCGACGCCGCCAACGATATGATAGACGGCCTTACGCTGCTGCTCAACAAGGTGCGCCAGGAGTCGATAACCAAGGAGCTCCTGGACATCGTGGGCGGCGTCGCCGCTTTGGAAGCATAGAGCGGCTACTTTTACAAAACGGAGTGAACTATGGCAGAGGGAACCAAGGGAAAAGTCATCCAGATAATCGGCACCGTGGTGGACGTGGAGTTTCCCCCTGATGAGATGCCGGACCTGTTCAACGGCTTGGAAATTGAGCTTAACAACGAAAAGCTCATCCTGGAAGTGGAGCAGCACGTAGGCAACAACTGGGTGCGCTGCCTGGCCATGGGCGCAACCGAGGGACTGACGCGAGGTGCTGAGGTCGTGGACAGCGGCAGGCCCATTGCCGTGCCGGTCGGCCCGGCCTCCCTGGGGCGTCTGTTCAACGTGACAGGCGATCCCTTGGACGGCCTGGGAGATGTGGCGGCGGAAGAGCGATGGCCCATCCACCGAGAGGCGCCGTCGTTCCAGGAGCAGGGCACGCAGACCGAGATGCTGGAGACGGGGGTCAAGGTGATAGACCTCATCTGCCCCTTTACCCGTGGAGGAAAGGTGGGCGCATACGGTGGAGCCGGTGTCGGCAAGACTGTCATCATCCTGGAGCTGATCCGCAACATCGCCAACGTTCACGAGGGCTACTCCGTGTTCGCAGGCGTGGGCGAACGGTCCCGCGAAGGAAACGACCTCTGGCATGAGATGCAGGAGTCCTGCGTCATCAAGAACACCGTGCTGGTCTTCGGACAGATGAACGAGCCGCCCGGCGTGCGGCTGCGCATCGGCTTGACCGGTCTCACCATGGCGGAGTACTTCCGCGACAGGGAGAACCAGGACGTCCTCCTCTTCATAGACAACATCTACAGGTACATTCTCGCCGGAATGGAGGTATCGGCTTTGCTGGGACGCATGCCCTCCGCGGTCGGCTACCAGCCCACGCTCTCCACGGAGATGGGCGACTTGCAGGAGCGCATCACCTCCACCAACAAGGGCTCCATCACCTCGGTGCAAGCCATCTACGTTCCCGCCGACGACTACACCGATCCGGGAGTGGCCACCACTTTCGGGCACCTGGACGCGGTCATATCGTTGGAGCGCTCCATAGCGGAGCAGGGCCTTTATCCCGCAGTCGACCCGCTGGCGTCCAACTCGCGCATCCTGGATCCCGCCATCGTTGGCGAAGAGCACTACCAGGTGGCGCGCGGCGCGCAGCAGGTGTTGCAGAGGTACAGAGACCTCCAGGACGTGATTGCCATCCTTGGCATGGAGGAGCTTTCCGACGACGACAGGATCACCGTGTCCCGCGCCCGCAAGATGCAGCGGTTCTTCTCGCAGCCGATGTTTGTGGCCGAGCAGTTCACGGGCCGCGAGGGAAGGTACGTATCGATCAGCGACACGGTGGCCGGGTTCAGAGAGATCCTGGACGGGAAGCACGACGAACTGCCGGAGCAGGCCTTCTACATGGTGGGCACCATAGCCGAGGCGGTGGAGAACGGGCAGCGCATGATGGCCGAGGCCGGGAGCTGACGCATGGCGCCTATGCTGCTAGAGATAGTGACGGCGGAACGCCTCGTCTACTCGGACGAGGTGGATATAGTTGTCGCTCCAGGCATGGAGGGGGATCTGGGCATCCTGCCGCACCACGCGCCGTTGTTGACAATCCTACAGCCCGGAGAGTTGCGCATTCACAAGACGGGTGAGGAAGACGTGTACATGGCGGTCACCGGCGGCTTTCTGGAAGTGACGGGCAACCGGGTCATCGTGCTGGCCGATGCCGCGGAGCGTTCCGAAGAGATAGATGAGGAGCGGGCGCAGGAAGCGCTGCGCAGAGCAGAGGAGAGGCTGGAGAGAAGGGAAGAGGGCCAGGACCTGCAGCGCGCGCTGGCTTCAATCAGGCGATCAAGATTGAGACTTGACGTAAAGCGTCGCCGCCAGCGTCGACCCCCGTCCTGATTCAGGCGTTCGCTGCGTAGTACGTCATCGACTGCAGCGCAAGCACCGGGTCTATGTTGCGCGCCTTGACGTGCGGCGGGACCTGGATTCCCACCGGCGCGTAGTTCACGATAGCTTTCACCCCGCACTTCACCAGTTCGTCCACCACGGGTTGAGCGTCGTCGGCGGGTACGGCCGTGATGCAGATTTGAATACCCTCGGCGCTGATCACTTCGGCCAGCCTGTGCATGGGCTGGACCATTATGCCGCCCACCATCTGTCCAATCTGGCGCGAGTTGGCATCGAATGCGGCAACGATGTTGAACCCCTCCGGCGCGAATCCCGGATAGCTTAGAATGGCGCGCCCCAAGCGGCCTATCCCGACCAGGCCTACTTTCCACTCCTTATCCAAGCCCAGGATGCTCCGCAGCTCCGCGATTAGGTTGGCGATGTTATATCCGCGTCCCTGCTTCCCAAATCTGCCGAAGTAGCTGAGGTCCTTGCGAATTTGGGCGGGAGTCATCTGTATCAGTTCGCCGAGCTGCTGGGAGCTGGCTACCTTGGTCCCCTGGTTGCTCAGGCGCGTCAGTATGCGCAAGTACTGCGGCAGGCGCATTATGACCACCTCAGGGACTTCCGCGGATGAGCTTCC
>CAYVEN010000032.1:0-1383 GCA_964450505.1 uncultured Dehalococcoidia bacterium
GCTCATCTTTACAGCAACCGCCTTTCGCTATAAACTAGACCAGTTGTCATTTTAGCCATCGGATTCCTATGAACATCGAAACCGTAGTACCCGTAGAACCGAACCCCAAAGTCCAGGAGTTCCGCCCCGGCGACACCGTGCGAGTCGGCATGCGCATCCGAGAGGGAGAACGCGAACGCGTTCAGATCTTCGAAGGCGTAGTGATTCGACGGCAGGGCAGGGGACCCGGGGTCTCCTTCACCGTGCGCCGCGTCACTCACGGCATCGGCGTGGAGCGGACGTTCCCCGTCTACTCGCCCAGGCTGGACAGCGTGCAGGTGGTGCGCCACGGCGACGTACGACGGGCCAAGCTGTACTACCTGAGGGGACGCACCGGTAGGGCGGCCCGCATCAAAGAGCGCCGCCGCTTTTAGCCTTCCGGGAGAAGCCTTTCTCTAATAGCTAGGGTTCTCCGACTTTTCTTGCTTACCTCCAACCCGCTGCCTCGGTTATCATCGTAGGAGACTCACCGGAGGTATCGATGCCTCAGTTTCCCTACGCTGAAGTGGCCGTGGACGCCCCGGTCAGGGACGTGCGCACCTTCACCTACTCCGTGCCGGATGGGATGTCCGTCTCTCCCGGCCAGATGGTGCAGGTTCCCTTTGGACCCCGCATGGCCGATGGCGTCGTCTTCAGGCTCAGCCGCAGCACCGACGTGGACCCCGTCCGACCCATCAACGCCTCCGATCCTGCCGGCGTTCTCCTCAGCCAAGAGCAGTTGGATCTCGCCGCATGGATAGCCGGCTACTATATGTCATCGCTGTACTCCGCCATCGGCCTCATGCTGCCTCCGGGCTTCCGAAGCCGCACGGTAGCCTATCTCGAAAAGCCTGCGGAAGACGCTTTGCAAGAGTTCGATAGTGAGTTTGCATTGCGCCTGCTCCCGCAGTTCAAGGGCCGAACCGGTCTTGCGTTGGAAAGCTCGGTGCGCCGCGCCCTAAGTGTGGAGGAGAGGCGTGTCCTGGATAGGCTCATAAGCCGGGGAGAGGTGGGCCGCGCCTGGAAGTGGCGCGGCTTCAAGGCAACAGGCTCAGCCGCCGCGGACTCGGAGCCGTCGCAGGCGCCGGAGCCGTTTCTAATGCCCAGCCCCCATCAGGCGGAAGCGCTGGAAGGCATAAACTCGGCAATATCCCAGGACAGGCATGAGGCGTTTCTTCTCCAAGGGGTTACCGGCAGCGGCAAGACGGAGGTCTATCTGCAGGCGCTGGCCCGCTGCCTTGAAAGCGGCAGGAAAGCCATACTCCTTGTGCCTGAAATATCGCTGACTCCACAGATGGTGCAGAGGTTCCGCGCCAGGTTCCCGGGCCGCGTAGCCGTCATTCACAGCCGCCTTTCGCAGGCCGA
>CAYVEN010000032.1:1483-7202 GCA_964450505.1 uncultured Dehalococcoidia bacterium
ATGAGCCAGGAGCTGAGAGACGGCAACCGCAGCATCTTCAGCCGCGCCCTGCAAGACGGCCTGCGCCGCGTCATAGACGAGGGCAATCAAGCCATCCTCTTCCTCAACCGCCGCGGCGCAGCCGGCATTGTGCAGTGCCGCGACTGCGGGCACGTAATGCGGTGCCGGAGCTGCGATACCCCGCTTACCTACCATACCTCTCCGGAGAGGCTGGTATGTCACCAGTGCAGCCGTCGCTCCAGAACGGTGTCGCGCTGCCCGAACTGCCGGCTCAGCCGCATTCGCCACCTGGGGCTCGGCACGCAGACCGTCGTCAAAGAGCTGGAAGCGCTCCTCCCCGGAGTTTCCTCCTTGCGATGGGATAGGGACGCCGCCGATGAGATGGGCCACGAGGCCATCCTGGAGCGCTTTGCCAGGGGTGAGGCCCAGGTGCTGGTGGGCACCCAGATGGTGGCCAGGGGACTGCACATCCCGTCCGTCACCCTGGTAGGGGCCGTCCTTGCCGATATAGGGCTTCATCTACCTGACTTCCGAGCCGGGGAGAGGATATTCCAACTGCTCTGCCAGGTCGCCGGACGCGCCGGACGCGGGCCGGGGCAGGGCACCGCACTGGTGCAGACCTACAGCCCTAGCCACTACGGCGTGGCGCTGGCCTCCCGGCAGGACTACGCCTCCTTCTATGAGCAGGAGGCTATTTTCCGCAGGGTTCAGAGGATGCCTCCGTACGCCCGCTTGATCAGGCTCATCTACACGCACGTCAACCCTGGCCGGAGCCAGCACGAGGCAGAGCGGCTGGGAAGGCTATTGCGCAAGGAGCGTTCGGACTGGGCAATGACGGAGGTAGACGTCCTGGGCCCGGCCCCGGCTTACAACTCGCGGGTTAGGGGGCGTTACCGCTGGCACATCTTGCTGCGAGGCCAGGAGCCGCGCCTGCTCCTGGACAAGGTTTTGGACAAGGCAGCTCTGCGGGAAGGCTGGGTTGTGGACGTTGACCCGGTTACCGTACTCTGAGCCCGTCTAGGCGCGAGACCTAGCCGGGAACGGACTGAGGCGGCGTATGGTGCGGCCTAACTCGCCCGATTCCCAGGAGACGAGCACCTGGCTGGCTATGGCTATGGAGCTGTAGGTACCTGAGACCAAGCCTATGAGCAGCACGAGCAGGAAGTTGCGGATGGTTTCGCCGCCCAGCAGCAACAACGCCAGCACCGTAATCAGCAGCGTCACGCTGGTGTTCAGCGATCGTCCCAGCGTCTCCAGTAGACTGGTGTTCACGTTTCTCTCCAGCCGTTCCGCGGGCAATCGCGCCACGTTTTCCCTGATACGGTCGAAGACCACAATGGTGTCGTTGACGCTGTAGCCAATGATTGTGAGCAGTCCCGTGATGAACATAGCGTTCACTTCCAGGTTGATCGCTTTGCCCAGTATGGAGAAGATGCCAACGACAATCAGCACGTCGTGGACCAGCGCTATTATGGCCGCCACGCCGTAGCGGAACGGGTTGGGCACTTGCCGGAAGGCCCACGTGATGTAGAGCAGGATGGCAAAGGCCGCGACCACCACTGCTATGAAGGCGTTGCGCACAGTGTCCGCGGCCACCACACCTGAAACCGAGGCAACGTCCATGATACTGATTGGCGCGAGTTCCTGGAACGCCTCCTGTATGGTCTCGCGTTCCGGTGTGATGCCCTGCTCCACGCTTCCCTCACGCAGACGCGACACCCGGATGAAGAACTCCCCCTGGCCCGACGGCTGCACTATTGCCTCCGGATGGTTCAGACGGGACAGCACATCCCTCACGTCCTGTTCCGCGACCGGATCCTCGAATGCCACGCTGATAGTCGAGCCGCCGGTGAACTCTATGCCCAGGAACAGAGACGGCGGGATGATCAGCGAGATGATGCTCGGGATCAGTATTATCGCCGACAGCAAGTAGAACCAGCGGCGCTTGCCTACAATGTTCATTTAGCTGTCGCCTCCATCATCGGTTGCACGGACTGCCGCCGTGCTTGTCTTGGGCAGCTTCTCAGGACTGAATATCACTCTGCGCCGGCCCAGCGGTGAGAAGTTCAGCAGGTTGAGCAGCGTCTTGCTCACGGTCAAGGCGCTGAACATGCTCAACGTCACCCCAATGGCAAGGGTGAGGGCAAAACCGGCTATCAGGCTGGCGCCCAAACGCTGTCCGAACCAGAACAGGATGGCACAGATGATGAGCGTAGACACGTTGCCGTCCCTGATGGAAGTCCAGGCCCGGCTGAATCCTATGTCAATGGCAGAGGTCAGCGTCCTGCCCAAGCGCAGCTCTTCCTTCATCCTTTCAAATATCAGGATGTTGGCGTCTACCGCCATTCCAATCGATAGAATGAAGGCAGCCGCACCGGCCAGAGTCAACGTTACGGGCACCAGCTTGAAGACGCTGAGCACCGCCGCCGTATAGATGAGCAGCGCTACAGCGGCTACCACACCGGCCATCCTGTAGTACATCACCATGAACAGCAGCACAAGGCATAGCCCTGCTACTCCCGCAATCAGGCTCTTCCGCAGTGATTCCGCCCCGAGAACCGCATCGACGTCCTGCTGCTGCACAACCTCGATGGGAATGGGCAGCCGACCCGATTCGAGCTGAATGGCTATGGTGTGCACCCTGTCGGGTGTGAAGGTAGGCCCCTCTATGAAGGCGGCTCCGGCCAGAATGGGCTGGTTCACCACCGGCGCCACTATCTCCTCGTCATCGAGGAAGACCGCAAAGCGGTCGTTGGTTCCCGCCAGTCGCGTTGTCAAGTCCGCGAAGAGACGCGTACCCCGGGAGTTGAACTGCACGTTCACAATGGGATTGCCATTGGTCTGGTGCGTGCCGGCGTAGGCCCGCGCCAGATCCTCGCCGGTCAGACCCGTCTCCTGGTCAACGTGGTTGTCGGGAAGCTCGCAGGGGTAAACCACTTCTCCACTGGGCAGCGTCAAGGGGGTGACCTGCAGGCAACTGCGTTCCTTGAACTCCAAGCGCGCCGTCTGTCCTATGAGCCTCTTCACCTCCTCCACATCGCGCACGCCTGGGAGCTGCACAAGCACCCGGTTGTTGTCCATCAGCTGGATCACCGGCTCGGTCACGCCAAACGGGTTGATGCGGCGGGCGATGGTGTCCAGGACCCCTTCCATCTGGTCTGTGGTCGGATTGGCCGCTATGTCCTGGATGTTTATCGTGTCTACCAGGGCTATCTGCTCGCCCAGCGCGTTGCGGATGATGTCCTCGTCGTCCTCTTTGATCAAGTTGCCCTGGGCGTCCAGGCTGGCGGGGTTTATAGTGTTCACCCGCACTATGACAACGTTGTCCTCGGCGCCTTGACGGACTGCGGCCTCCGTCTTGCCGATGTCGTTGAACACGGCAGTCACGGCTTCCAGGTCGGACACTGGTTCTTCGAAGGTGATGGTCAGCTCTTTCAAGCCCCTGGCCTGGTAGACCAGATGGCTGCCTCCCTGGAGGTCCAGTCCCAGGCGCATTCCCAGAATAGCGTCGCTGCCGCGCTCGAAACGATTCCCCAGAGCGCGGACGTCTATGTTTTGGAACGTCAGCGAGTACGCGGATATCCCAATGACCGCAATGATGACAAGAATCCGCCAGATGCCTACTCTACGCATAGTCGCCTTCTATTCTACCAGCTAAGGCTACCTCTCTTGCCAGAGCAAGAGCTTCCTTTCTACTGGCGATTTCTCCAGTGGCCTGGGCTTCCTGAACCACGTTCAGCACCTTTCCCAGCATTGGTCCCGGTTCCAGTCCCAGCGCATTCATCACCTCGTGTCCGTCTATTAACCGGGGAGAGGAGACCTCTTCTTCTTGGTGCAAGCCGGTTTCCAGAGCATGGCGTATTACTTTCGTATAGTCCTTCCACTCGTCCCGTTCCAGATGCGGTCCCCGCGCCGCGAGGTAGTCCGCCAGGCTGAGATAGAGGGTATCGATTGACGCGTCGCCCAGGCTGCGGAAGAACCGGTACACGGCGCGCTGAGTCGGCGTCTCGCCTTTCTGGCTCAGCTGACTCGGCCTCAGGTGGTGCTCCACCTGCACTGCCACCAACTCCCTGCCGCGGCGGCTCAACCTGAGGCGGCCCAGCGCCTTCCTTGCCGTCTCCGCTCCCTGTTCCTGATGTCCAAAGAAGCGCGTTCTCCCCTCCGGCGTCACCATCTTGGTTGCCGGCTTGGCCACGTCGTGCAGCAGGGCAGTGAGCTTGAGCAACGTGGCCCGGCTGTGGCCGTCGGAGACCGTTTCAGCAAAATGTCCTTGCAGTTTATCGTCCCAGGGCACTTCCGCCAGTATCCAATCGGGCTTCAGCGAGCGGGTCAGCAGGCCTTCCGCCATCCTCACCGATTCTATGTTGTGCTGTAGGACGGTCCAGTAGTGCTCCTTGGGCTGGGTCACGCCACGGCCTTCTTCAAGCTCTGGAAGAATACGGCAAAGCAACCCTAGCTCGTCCAGGAGATATACGTGATCCACTGCGTCTCCGGATGCAAGTATGGCGAGAAACTCGTCCCGCACCCGCTCCGCCGACACCTTGTCAAGCAACGGCGCGTCACGCCGGATGAGTCGAGACGTCTCGTCCTCAATGTCGAATCCCAGGGAGGCCTGCAGTCGCACCGCCCGCAGCAGGCGTATGGCGTCTTCCAGGAAGACGCCGTCTCCTACGGCGCGGATGACGCCGTTCGATATGTCATTCCTGCCGTTGAACGGATCGAGCAGGGACTCCGACCACCCTTCTTCCAGGAGGACGGACATGGGCGCGGTCATGGCGTCGATGGTGAAGTCCCGCCTCGCCAGGTCATGTTCTCTGTCGCCCTGCAGGGAGGCCAGATCTATCCACCACTCGCCCTCGCTTTGCAGAACCACGCGGGCTATCTGGTGCGGCTGGTCCAAGGCCACGTACGACCCGCCCATCTCGTCTGCCAAGCGGCGGGCCACCTCCATGGCGTCTCCGCGCACGGTTATATCGAGATCGTTGGTGAGCCTGCCCAGCAGCGTGTCGCGCAGGAAGCCGCCCACGGCGTGAGGCTCCTCCGTTTCAGGAATCAGGGCTATGACTCGCCGGATTAGCGATTTGACCTGAGCGCTCAGTGGATTCATTGCAAAAGCGGGCTTATTCAGTGTATGGCCCCGCATCAACTTGCGCTTTCAGCGGTTGCCATGGAACCGGCGGATTCGACCTCTTCGTTCTTTTCGTAATCCTTGGGTTCAAGCTTGTACAGTTTGTCAGGGCTTTCCAGGTGGTCTATGTAGAGAATGCCGTTCAGGTGGTCGATCTCGTGTTCCAGCGCCTGCGCCAGCAGGTCCTCCGCCTTTACGGTGTAGCGCTTGCCGTTCCTGTCCAGCGCCCGCACCTTTACCGTTACGGAGCGAACCAGCTCTCCGCGGTATCCCGGTATGCTCAGGCAACCCTCTTCGACCTCGCGCTCGCCCTTTCGCTCCACCACTTCCGGATTGATCAGCACCAGCGCTTCTTCCATCTCCGGGGTCTGGATGACGGCCACCTTCTGCAGCACGCCGACCTGGTTGGCGGCAAGGCCCACGCCGTTTTCATGCGGCATGGTCTCCAGCATGTCGTCGATCAGGCGCTGGATCGACTTGTCGATGTTGCGTATCTTCTTTGCCTTTTCACGCAGGATGGGGTCAGGCACGAAGCGGAGGCCGAGTAGAGCCAAGGTACACCATTTGCAAAAGAGTTACGGATTTCGAAAA
>CAYVEN010000032.1:7302-12602 GCA_964450505.1 uncultured Dehalococcoidia bacterium
GAGGCCGAGTAGAGCCAAGGTACACCATTTGCAAAAGAGTTACGGATTTCGAAAAGAGAATTATATACCAAATTGAAAAATAGTGCCCAACCGGAGTGCGACCAGCTCTACCCCCTAAACGATTGCAAGTAATTCAGCTATGCTAAGCGGAACACGAGACGAAAGAGGAGGCGCTATGAACATCGCCATATTGGGTACGGGACGCATGGGCACAGGCCTTGCCACGGGCTGGGTCAAAGCGGGTCACCAGGTGACCTTTGGCTCAAGGGACCCCAGTGGAAATAGAGCCGCCGCCGAGCGGATTGGCGCGGGGATTGCCGGATACGCGGATGCCGTCCGCGACGCAGAAGCAGTGGTCATCGGCGTGCCGAACGGCTCAGTCCTGGAGGTGATAGCTCCCATCCGCGATCTGCTGAAGGAGAGGATAGTCATCGACATCACCAATCCCATGGACAACCTGCCGCCGGAGGGCTCCGGCGCACAGCGTACGGCTGCGGCCATCGGCGCGGGGGCCAGGGTGATTCCCGCCTTCAAGGCCACCTTCCACGGCACGCTGGGAGAACCCATCGATCCCGCTACTGGCCTGACCCGGGACGTCTTCTTCTGCGGCGACGATGTCGAGGCAAAGGAGGTCGTGGCCTCACTGATAGAAGACCTGGGCTTTCGCCCCGTGGACTGCGGGCCTCTGAGCCGGGCCAACCTCCTGGACTTGATGGTGCCCCTGATCATAGAGGTGGACGGTCGTTACAACATGGGACGGTCGGGGTCGTGGAAGCTGCTTGGGCAGTCTACTGGCTGAGGCGAGTGCCCGACGACATCTTGCGGAATTGGGGCTACGTACCGAACGGTACATCCGTGGAGAACAGACAAACGTAATATAGAGTGTGGGCATGAAAGAAAGAACAACAGGTGTGAAGTCCGTCCTGCGCATTTTTGGATTTGGGTTGTTGGCTGTAGTAATTGCGATGACTATCCTAGCAGTGGGATGTTCGGTTCTGTTTGGCTTGAGCGCTGCACTGATGGAATCAGGATATCCTTATGAAGAGTACCCTTACCAGCCTTCAGCTCCTCCTCAGTGGACTCCAGACAGCAGATGGATTGTGTTCGCTTACCGAGGCACGATCTACTCTGTTGACGCCGATGGAACGTCACTACGATTGATACACAGGGGAGAGGGCGAGGAAGACCTACGGTACTCACCAGATGTATCACCCGATGGCTCCAAGATCGTGTATCTGAAGAACCATCGACGGTGGCCATGGGAAAGCCGTCACTTTGAAATCGCCACCTCGGCGCTGGATGGGACGGATGAGCGGGTACTCACAGACTTGAATGATAGGTATGGGCTCGGAAACCCCTCATGGTCTCCTGATGGGAGCCGCATTGCGTTTGTCGGAGGAGACAAGATTTACACAATGGCGATTTACACAATGGCGGTGGACGGCTCTGATCTGCACGAGATCTCAGGCCTTGTGGACAGGCCGATTATAACCGATTTCTTCAGTGGCGGAACAGGATCGCCGTTGATTTGGTCACCGGATGGACTACGTATAGCGTTTGTTGCAGACGACTACACCAGGGAATTGGATGAACAACTAATAATACAAACAATTGGAGTAGACGGGGGCGGTCCGAAGGAGATTGGACAAGGGCATAGTGTGCCGGCGTGGTCCCCAGATGGTGCTCAACTGGCTTTCGTAGAGATGCCTTGGGAAGAGGATGAACAGTTCTTACAGATATACGTCGCGAGTAGAGATGCTCCCGGCATTCGGGAAATTGCCAATCTCCAGGTGCCAACCAAGTTGTACTTGGATGTAGCGATTTCTTGGTCTCCCGACGGCTCGGAAATCCTAGTGGGGCCGTTCGTTGCCAAAGTGGGCGACTCCACGCTCCGATTGCTACCGGCTCCGGACACTGTGACAACCACTGTCGACGCTTCACACCTATACGGACTGACGTCCTGGTCACCAGACGGCTCTAGGATAGCGATCCAGATGAACCATAATCGGCATCACCCTTCTACTGTGTACACGGTGTCCCGGGATGGTTCGGACAACAAGGTATTGGTGGAAAGACATGAAAACGGCAACCTATCAGCCGCAGGCGGGAGGTCACTATGGGATGACAAGTCAACAATAAGAATTCCTCTGGACAGAGGGAGCTCGTGATGTTCAGGACTTTCCTCACTGGCTGAGCTTACTTTGACACCCCCCAGAGGGCAAAATATAATCGCGCTATCTAGTCCGTGGGTAAGGACAGGGGAGGAAGAACATGACTGTAACCTCTAGTCAGTCGTTTGAAGAAGCTGTTGCGGAGTACATAGAAAAGTCCAGGGCCCAAATAGGCGAGGAGATCATGGAGCACATCCCTCCCTGGCCGCCCGCTCCCTTCGAGCAGGGGCCGCCTCCCTTTGAAGCGGCGCTGCGCTTGGACTCCCAGTCGATCACGGCGTTTGCCAGAAACCTGGGCGACGATAATCCCCTCTACACGGACCCCGAGTACGGAAAGGGCACCCGCTACGGTTGCCAGATTGCCCCGGGCGTGGTGGTCTCCACCATCCGCTACCCCACCGGCCATGGCGCAAGAAGGCCGGAGGGATATCCGGTGGCCAACTTCTACTCTGGCACCGCGTTTGAGTTCTTCGACGCCATCAGGGTGGGCTCCAAGTTCCGCACGACCAAAGTGCCCAGCGAGCTTGTGGAGAAGCAGGGCTCGAAGGGCGCTCTCCTCTTTCTGATCACCGAGCTGAACTACTGGGACTACCACGGAGACCTCCTGGGCAAGGTCTACTCCACGCAGATACAGGTGCCCACCGCAACCATGGGCGGCGGCAGGTCGATGGACCCCAAGCGCCTGGGTGAGCGCATGCTCTACGAACGCGGCGCTTCCAGCTACAGCGCGGATGACATCGAGGAGATCGTCGATACGATGCAGAACAAGTTCCGCCGCGGAGCTGAGACGCTCTACTGGGAGGACGTTGAAGTTGGGGAACGGTTGGGCCCGGTGATTCTGCCGCCGTGGACGCTGCAGGACCAGCTTGCCTATCACTTCCTCACCTACGCCGCTTCCGCCGGTGAAGAGATGGACGGCGACGTCTACAGCTTTGAGCCGGCGTATCGCAATATGCGGCGGTGGCCCGGCCGCGCCCGCATCCATCCCAATACCTACTGGCCGTGGACGCCCGGCAACGAGCATGAGGACGCGGTGCTTTCACCGTATCGCACGCAGCCGCTGCCGTTCGATTTCGGATTGCAGCGTTGCCAGTTCCCCCAGCAGCTGCTCACCAACTGGATGGGCGATGACGGATTCATCCGCAGGCAGCAGGCCAGCTTGAGAAGGCCGGTCTTCTACTCGGACGTGACCACCTACACCGGAGAAGTGGTGAAGAAGTACAAGGTCACCGAGAAGGGCGAGGACGGCGGGGTGCCCGGCGAGCACGAGTACCACGCCGTGGGCATACGCATAAGCGGCAATAACCAGGTGGGCGAGGAGCAGGCCCCAGGCACGGCAACGGTCTACCTGCCGTCGCGAGAGGGAGGCCCGGTCAGGCTGCCGATTCCGCATGCGGCCAAGCCGCCGTACGTGCCGTTTGAGACGTTCCGCAGGGACTGGTTCTAGGGAACCGGGCTAGTCCATTTCTGGGAAATGGGCTAGGAACGCTTTACGCACTTTGACCCAGAGGTCAGAATCTAGGGGTTGCTTGCTAGCGACCTTGTTCAACACGTCATATCCAACGTGTGTCAAGGTTTCGGCCAGTTCTTTTTCCAGTGCTGCAACCTTATCTCTTTGCTCGTTATGTTCAGCCCTACACTTCGTCTCAGGGAAAAGCGGGCCATAGGCAATCATCTCAAACAAGTCGCAAGCCTCCGGCCGAATGCAGCGTTCTTCTAAGTGCCGACGGAGCGCATTGCTGCGCTTGTTTGTCCCTAGGTGCTGACCCATGCGTGCGAATGGTGCTGCTGCGTTAAGTGACGAACTATCCCCCGTACGTCCTACATATAGCAATTCGCCAACAGGGGACTTGATCCTCCAAACGTACAGCCAGAACCCCCTTTCTGTCATGGCGCCAGGAAAGATCAGCTTATGGAGTAATGCGGGCATTGCTACTGCCGGATGAACTTGACGATGCCGTTGGATACGGGCGCGGCTCCGGGGAAAGTGCCCGACAGATAGAGGTCTCCCCTGGAGTTGCCGTACAGGCCCAGCCCTGCATCGGGGGCTTTGCCCCGCGACAGGAGCTCTCCTTGCGGGCTGAGGACGCTGAACCGTGGCGTCTGGTCGGAGACATAGGCCACGCCGTCGCCGTCCATCCAGATGTCCATGGGGTGATACAGGTCTATCCACTCGCTGAGGTAGCGCCCGTCTTCATCGAATATCTGGACGCGGCTGTTCTCGCGGTCGGCCACGTAGACCCTGGACTCGTCGTCGACCCATATACCGTGCGGCGTGCTGAACTCTCCCGGCCCGGTTCCGGGGTTGCCCCAGGACAGAAGGTGCTTTCCTTCACCTGAAAACCGGTGCACCGCGGAGTTGCCGTAGCCGTCGGCCACGTAGATGTCGCCGCTGGGTGACACGGCCACGTCTGCGGGGTGGTTGAACGGCGCTTGCCAGTGCGCCTGTGAGCGGTCGCCTATTCTGAGCAGTACCTCGCCTTCCAGGTTGAGCTTCAGCACCTGGTGGGCGTCTCTATCGCATACAATCAACTCATCGTTGGCGGTGAAGAGCATGCCGTGCGGGTCTATCAGGGAATCGCCGCCCCAGCCTGCCAGGTAGTTGCCCTCGCTGTCGAAGACCAATATGGGAGGGTTGGCCATCCGCGACACGTAGACGCGCCCCTGCGAATCGACGGCGACGCGGCTGATCACTCCCCACTCCATCCCGGCGGGCAGCTTTCCAAAGGGCTGGACTACCTCATATATGTAATCGCCGGTGCCAAACAGTAGTCGGGTCATGATCCTCCCCTAGCTCTGCAACCTTGCCATTTTGACTATGCCGCGCAGGCTGGCCGCCAGGTACAGGTTGCCTTGCGAGTCGCCGTAGATGCCGTGGCCGGCGTTGGGCGCGCGGCCCCGCGCCAGTATGTTGCCGTCTCTGTCCAGCACCGTAAACCGGGGCACCTGGTCCGTGACGTAGAAGATGTCCTCATTGTCCGCCCAGATGTCCATGGGATGGTAGAAGTTGCCCCAACTGGTGATGAAGTTCCCGTCCCCATCGAAGACCTGGACGCAGTTGTTCTCGCGGTCCGCCACGTAAACTTTCGACTCTCCGTCCACCCAGATGCCGTGGGGCGTGGTGAACTG
>CAYVEN010000032.1:12702-20242 GCA_964450505.1 uncultured Dehalococcoidia bacterium
ACCCTGTCTTGGGAGTCTACCGCCACGTGGCTCACGTTGCCCCAGGTCATGCCGTCGGGCAGTGTTCCGAACGGGTCTATGATCCGGTAGGTGTACTTGCCTGTGCCAAAGAATAACTGGGTCATGGCTATACGTCCGGCCTCATGGTGTGCCACTCCGTGCTCTCCTGGTAAGCGTGGCCTATCCTCAACGCCAGGCCGTCCTCAAAGTGGCCCGTCATGATTTGAAAGCCGACCGGCATGCCGTCCGAGTCGAAGCCGCAGGGCACCGACAGCGCGGGCACGCCTAGAAAAGCGGCGGGAAACGTGACGCTGCCGCGATGCCCGAACCGGCGTTCCGCTTCTTCACGAGAGGCAACTCCGTCCACGTGCTCTATCTTGCCCGGCGAGTTGAGCATAGTGGGGCTGATCAGCGCATCGAACCGATTCAATAAACCCTGCCACTCTTGACGGAACAGGGTGCGTATCCTTGCCGCTTTGTGCACAATCTGGGCGGGTATCAGGCTGCCCGCAATGAGGCGTCGGCGGGTGTTTTGGCCGTAATCGCCCGGCCTGGTGCGCAGCCACTCCCTGTGCACAAACGCGCCGTCGCTTTCGGAAATAGCTGCCGCCACGATGGCGACGTCGTTCACTCCGGGAAGCGAGACTTCCTCAACGGAGGCTCCGATCTCTTCAAGACGGGATGCCGCGGCGGTCACGGCATTGAACACGTCCGGGTGCGCGGCCTCTTTCTGCATAAGCTCCTTGAGCACGCCAATTCGGACTCCGTCCAAGTTGCCGGTCAAAGACGCGGTGTAATCGGGGACGGGCAGCCTGGAGGTCTGCGGGTCGTTGTGGTCGTATCCTGCGATGGCGTTCATCACCAGGGCGGCGTCTTCAACGGTGCGAGTCATGGGCCCTGCGGTGTCCATGGACCAGCAGAAGGGGAGCATTCCGTACCGGCTGACGCGGCCCCAGGTGGGGCGCAGCCCCACTATGCCGTTGACCGATGCGGGCATGCGAATAGACCCTCCGGTGTCTTCGCCCAGGGTTATTGCGGCGAGCGAAGCGGCAATAGCAATGCCGGAGCCGCTGCTGGAGAGACCGGGGGTGCGCTCCGTGTTCCAGGGGTTGCGCGCTTCGCCAAAGGGGTAGGCGTCTCCGCCGCCCGCGGCGAACTGCGTCATGTTGAGCTTGCCAATGAGAATCGCGCCGGCGTCTCTGGCCCTGGCTATAACCGTAGCATCGTGGTCCGGCACGTAGTCCGCCAGGATGCGCGATCCGGCCGTGGTCAAGATGCCCTTGGTCTCAAACTGGTCCTTCACCGCCAACGGCAGCCCGTGTAAAGGCCCCAGCGAATCGCCGTTGACCACCGCACGCTCCGCCTCTTGGGCTGCCTGCATCGCCTCTTCGGCGCACACGGTGATGAAAGCGTTGAGCTTGGGGTTGATGTCGTCTATGCGCTCCAGGTAGGCCTGTGTCACCTCGACGGGGGAGAGCTCCTTGCCCGCGATGAGACCGGCAAGCTGAGAAGCGGTCAACTCGGTGAGACGGCTACTGTTCATGGCGCGCCTCTTCAAGCGGAGGAAAGGGTACGGGGTCTACGGAGTCCAGCCCCGGATGCGAGAACCGCTCCACCCCGGCCACGATTACATTGAGACGGTGCGTGACTTCCACCAGGTCTTCCTCGTCTACCTGCAAGCCCACGGAATGGGCTAGTATCTTGACCTGGTCAGGCGTTAGGTCGGGCATATCGTCACCACTGCATGGAATAAGCGTGAGCCTACCATATCGACCGACGGTTGACCACAGTCGCCGCCAAACCGACAATGGAACGGTATACAGGACTCCAAGGAGGAGGCGCTTATGCCAAAGCTCGATGTATTGCTTCACGGGTATCGCATGAACACGCAGCAGGGGATCATCGGCTTTTGCAGCATCATCCTCATAGAAGGGCAGAAACGCACGCTGGTAGACGTCGGTCACGTGGGGCGTCGCGTCGTCCTGCAAGAGGCGCTTGATAAGCGCGGCCTGTCTCCGTCGGATATAGATTTGCTGGTGATGAGCCACGCCCACTGGGACCACAACCAGAACTTCGATCTGTTCGAGCACGCTCCGCTCCTCATGCACTCCTGGGAGCGCAAGTACGCCAAGCGCCCTCATAGGAACGACTGGTCGACGCCGAAATGGACGGGCGCAATGATAGAGAGCCACCCCAGCATTCAGGAGGTCGAGGAAGGCTTCGAGATAGAGCCGGGCGTGCGCGTCCTGCACACTCCCGGTCATTCAGCGGGCAGCATCTGCCTTCTGGTGGAGACGGACCAAGGCAAGTGTGTACTGACCAGCGACGTGCTGCTGTTTGCAAACCAGGCGCTGTCCCGCACTCACCCCGTGGTCTTCTGGAACCAGGAGCAAGCCATCAGGAGCCTGGACAGGGTTATAGAGGAGGCGGATATCATCTATCCCGGCCACGACCAGCCCTTCCGCCTGGTGAACGGTGAAATAGAGTACGTGGAGCAGATGAAGCTGAACATCACAGGGGTAGCTCAGGGTGAGCCGGGCCTGGAGTTCACCACCGTAGCGCCCAGCTACTACGTGATGCCTGGCATAGAAGAGCAGACGCCGGAGTCTTTGGGAGTATCCTGACTTTGGCCTATAGACCTTTCATTTGCCTCGGTAATACGTTAATAGGTGAGAGAACCTTGAGAACCTCCGCATCCTGGAAGAGATGAGCCGCTTGCGAAATAGAGAGACGGTCGGGCCGGTCTTTGCTTTGATATCGCTGGCGATGATGGCCGCCGCCTGCGCTACTCCCACCCCAACTCCAACCCCATCTCCTACTCCAACGCCAACGCCTGAGCCGGTTGAAGAGGTCACCGCCACTCCGGACGAGGCCAGCTTCTCAGGGTCTATCGTAGTCAACGGCAGGCCCTACGTCAGAGAAGAGCTGCCGGATGGCGCCGTTCTTCACTACGAGCCTTGGATTGAGTTCGTCACCGTGCAGCAGGTAGTGGACACCTATTTTCGTACCAAAGAGATGCTCAGAAGGGAGTTTACGATTGAAGACCACCCTCTTCCCGAGATATATGTGTTGCTCCCCGAGCAGTTGCATCACTTTGTGGCGGAGGGCGAATTCGCCAATCCCGTATTCCTAGCCGGATTGAGCTCGCATATCTTTAGAGAGGGCGAGGTCTCCGACGCTAAGGTTTACGTCAGCGCAAAGGGGCAGGAGCTGCTGCGCAACGTGGCTCACGAGCTGACCCATCCCGCCACGCCCGGCGTGCCCACCTGGCTCAGTGAAGGCGTGGCGGAGTACATTGCGGCCAGAGTGCAGATGGAAACAGACCCTGATCAGGCTCATTTTCGTTTTCTGGATTCCAGGGGGAAGGTGCGTCGCGCTTTGCAGAATGGCGAATTGCTGGACTTGCAAGAGATGCAGGAGTTCTCTTGGAAAGAGGCGGAGCAGCTTCAACAGCTGGAGCTGGTATATGCGGAAAGCTGGCAGCTTGTGGAATACATGGTGCAAGCTACGTCTACGCAGGCCCTGGTCCATTTGATGGAAACCCATAGAGAGGATGCGCTTGGAGAAGGAGATATATTTCTGGACAGCTTGGGGATTACCTCTGAAGCTCTTTGGGAAGGCTTCACCAAGGACTTGCTGGAAAATCTGACCGTGGAGGAAACCGAGGGCGCCGCTCTGTGCGCCGTGGCGCACCTGGGCAACGAGGCGGGGTTGATCAGCCGCGATTGGAATATCTTCTTGAACCGGATAGACCAGTCGCAGCCGGAGCTGGCCATGGAGGAGTTCAGTGGATTCAAGGAGCGCTGGCTGATTCTGGTGCGGAACAGCGCCAACCTCAGGCCTTCGAAAGGGTTGACGACATATTACGAACGGATGGAAAGCTACCTTGAAAACATGGTAGTAGTGATGGACGGATTCATCGAGAACGACATACAGACGGGCAATACACTGCTTCTCGCGGCTAACCTGCAGTACGTCGGTATAGTGGACGATTTGAAGAACGAGTTTGACGAGAGGCGCTGGCTGGCATGCGCTCCGCCGCATCCGGCCTGAGCGGGGCTTCTCCGTCAGTCCCATTTGCCCGTCATCTTTGACATTTCAAAATGCGCCTCCAATAATGAGTCGCAGCTAATCACGTTGCCAGGACTCTACTATGCGTATTGGAGCGCACGTATCAACCGCCGGGGGTTTCGACAAGGCCATCGACCGAGCCCTTGAAATAGGCGCCGAGGCCATCCAGTGCTTTGGTTCGTCTCCCCAGAGCTGGGCCTTTCACCCGGTTCCTGAGGAGCGATTGGCCGCCTTCAGGGAGAAAGCGCAAGCCGCTGATATAAGGCCAGTTTTCCTGCATGGCATCTATCTGATCAACCTGGGCACGGACATTAAAGGGAACGTTCGCAAAGGGGTGCAGTCGCTGATCAACTACATGCGCTTGGCCTCGGCCATGGGTGGAAGCGGGGTCGTCTTCCACGGGGGGAGTCACAAAGGGGCCGGCTACGACGCCATCTTCAAACAGACGGTTGATAGTCTGGAGGAGGTACTGGCCAACTCTCCCAGCGACGTATATCTGACGATCGAAAATAGCGCCGGGATGGGTAATACCATAGGTTCCAAGTTCAACGAGATAGGCCGCATACTAGAGGCGGTGGACAATCCTCAACTCAGGGTCTGCTTGGACACGCAGCACGCCTTTGCTTCAGGCTACGATCTGAGAACGGCTGAAGGCGTGGCGCAGACCATGGAAGAGTTCGATAGGGAGATAGGTTTGGACAGGCTGGTTGCCGTGCACGTGAACGACTCCAAGACGGAGTTCGCTTCAGGGGTTGACAGGCACGAGAATATAGGCATGGGGGCCATGGGAGAGCAGGCGTTTCTTGCGGTAGTGGGTCATCCCGCGTTCAAGGACGTCCCGTTTTTCCTAGAGGTGCCCGGTCTGGAGGGCAAAGGTCCCGACAAGGCCAACGTGGACAAGCTCAAGCAGTTGAGAGCACAGGCCGGCCTTGCCGGGTGATCATGATTCGCGTATCGCATAGAGAGTTCGAGAAGCTGGTGCTGAGGGCGCTGGATGGACTGCCCGAGCAGTTCAAGGAACGGCTGGATAATGTCGACATTGTAGTGGACGACTGGCCAAGCGCGGAAGAGATCAGGGATATGGGCCTAAAGAGCCGGCATGATCTCTTTGGCCTCTACCAGGGTATACCCCTCACCGAGCGTTCTCACTACAACATGGTGCTGCCGGACCGCATAGCCATTTACCGCAATCCCATACAGGCCGCGTGCTCCACCAGGGAAGAAATGGTCGAACAGATCAGATCCACGGTGATTCACGAGCTGGCTCACCACTTTGGCATTGACGATGCCACCCTGGAGCATACCGATTACCGGTAGGATTCGGCTTGCAGGCCCGATACTTTCCTAAGTATCCAAAGATTGCAACTCACTATCTATCGGTAGATAGAGCGGGTGTTTTGGTTGCCTGTCCTTCTTCGTCAATCCGAGCGAGTTCAATTCAAGACTTGGCGCAATATCCTTGATGAAAGTAGCAATGCTGTTGCCCTGTTCCCGAATTTGGTCCCGAAATTTCTTTTTTAACTTGCTATGCCCACCCCAAGCGCAGACCACGAAACTGTTCATGCGGACGGCATGGGCGATATGATGAAGGTTGTCTGGCCCGACCGGTTGCTCGGCTTGGAATAGGTCTGTCGCTACTGTTGCCCTGTGAGCAAAGAGGTTTACTACCACCAACCCTCCGCATTGCCATAGCTTGGCAAACCTCACGCATTTCCGAATTGTCTGGTCGTCCTCGCACGCGTTCGCCGTAGACGGGTTGAGCATGATGAAGATTGCAGGCTTCTCATCACCCCACTGCCGAGATAGGCTATAGCGGTATGGCCCGCACTCCACGGCATCAGATGGAACAGATAGGTCGATCAATTCTCAGAGCCTTCCAGACTCAGCGACGCTACTGCTCCGATATCAGCACTTCTATGAGCGTATCGCCTGGAAAGTCCGGGCCCTGGTTGGGATCGCGGGGCGTTAGAGAGTCGACCACGTCCATGCCCTCTGTGACCGCTCCGAAAACCGTATGCCTCCCGTCCAGGTGGGGAGTTGGCACAAAGGTGATGAAGAACTGCGCGCCCCCTGAGTTGGGCTGGCCCGTGTTGGCCATGGAGATGACGCCCCGTTCATGGACGAGGTCGGTGAACTCATCCTGAATGGTGTACCCAGGACTGCCGGAACCGGTGCCGGTGGGGTCTCCTCCCTGCGCCATGAAGCCGGGAAGCACGCGGTGGAAGGTGGTGTTGTTGTAGTACCCGTCTCTTGCCAGCTTTACAAAGTTGTCAACCGTAATCGGCGTCTTGTCCGCCGTTAGGGCTATGACAATATCGCCTTTCTCTGTGCGTAGTGTGGCCGTGTATTCTTTTGCAGGATCTATAGTCAATTCTGGCTCCGGAGTTGGTGTTGATGTAGGCCTTGGCGGCGGTGTAGGCCACGGTGTGGGCGTAGACTGACACGCCAAAGCCAGTAACATGATAACAGGCGCGGCAAGCAGAATGTAACGATTTTTGAATTTCATTCCAGGTAACCCTTCCTGACCTTACGTACAGAATTGATGCGTTCTTCGGCAAGCCGGTTGGCGGCTTGAGCGGTGGTGATCCCCCGGCTTTTTGAAGCCGCTATGATGTTCTCCAACGTCTGATAGATGCGCGCCGTCTTCTCCGTGGCCGCCTCTTCGCTGTAGGTCATGCCCACCTCGCAGGAGACGTTGATTACGCCGCCCGCATTGACTATGAAGTCCGGGGCGTAGAGGATGCCCCTTTCCTGAAGAGCAGCGGCGTCGCCGTCCTCCGAGAGCTGGTTGTTGGCGGAGCCGCAGACAATGGACGCCTTGATTTGCGGTATGGTGTTGCTATTGAGCACGCCACCCAGGGCACAGGGGGCAAATACGTCGCACTCCACGCCGTAGATCTCCTCCACGCCGACGATTTCGGCTCCGAACTCCCTGGCTCTGTCCAAAGCGCCTTCGTAGACGTCGCTGACTATCAGCTTCACGTCCTGCTCGTTGTCTATAAGCTGCTCAGCCAGGGCGCGCGCCGTGTTGCCGAAGCCCTGGATGGCAACGGTGCTGCCGGACAGCGAATCGGAGTTCCAGACCTCTTTGGCGCAGGCTTTCATTCCCCGGTAAACGCCGAAACCCGTCATCTTGGAGGTATCACCGCTTCCGCCCATGGAGATGGGCAGGCCAACGACGTGCGAGGTCTCCTGGGCTATCCACTCCAGGTCGAGGAGCGTCATGCCCACGTCTTCCGTGGTGATGTAGCGTCCGCCAAGCGTCTCCACGAACCTGCCGAAGGAGCGCATCAGGGCCTCCGTCTTGTCCTTGCGGGGGTCGGCGATGATCAGCGCTTTGCCTCCGCCGAAGTGAAGCCCAGCCGCCGCCGATTTGTAGGTCATGGCCCTTCCCAGCCGCAGCACGTCCTCTAAGGCCGCTTCCTCGGTGGGATGGGGCCAGATGCGCACTCCGCCTATCGCGGGGCCC
>CAYVEN010000033.1:0-19212 GCA_964450505.1 uncultured Dehalococcoidia bacterium
TTGATATAGTCATACCCGTATTGAATGAGGAGCGAACGCTGGCTAAGACGGTGGGTACGTTGCGTGAGTATCTGCCCAGCGCCATCTCCAACCCATGGCGGATCGTGGTGGCCGACAACGGATCGGAGGACGGGACGCCGGAGATAGCGCGCCAGCTTTCCAAGGAGAACTCCGACGTGGCATGGACGCGGCTGGAGCAGCGGGGCCGCGGCAGAGCGCTGCGCCAGGCCTGGCTGGAAAGCGACGCGGACATTGTGAGCTACATGGACGTCGACCTATCCACCGATTTGAGCGCGGTGGCGCCCATGGTCAAAGCCCTGGAAGAGGGCTACGACCTAGCAGTCGGCTCACGGCTGGCGAAGGGCGCTAGGGTATACCGGCGGACCCTGAAGCGAGAGGTCATCTCGCGCAGCTACAACCTGCTCATAAAGGCTATGTTCCTTTCGCGCTTCAGCGACGCCCAGTGCGGCTTCAAAGGTCTGTCCCGCAAGGCGGCGCAGGCGCTGGTGCCACACGTGAAGGACACGGGCTGGTTCTTCGATACGGAGCTGTTGCTGCTGGCGGAGAAACGCCGATTCCGCATCAAGGACATTCCGGTGACCTGGACGGACGACCCCGATACGCGGGTGAAAGTGGTGAGCACGGCATGGGGCGATATCAAAGGGCTGATGCGCCTGCGGTTCGGCGGGATTCCAAAAGTGGAGCGGCCCAACGGAGCTTAGGCATCGTTCTAGGTCTCCATTTTGTGGAAGCTCACCTCCAGGACAACCTCCGTTTCCGGCGTGACCCTGGCCCAGTGGGCGATGCGCCATCCCACGACCCATGCTATGCGATCATTGGCCATTAACAGGGGCGTGCCGTTGCGTTGGGGTCTGGGAACGTGAGCGTCTATCATGAACTCTTTGAGGCTCTTTTCGTAGGGGAGCCCCAAGGGCTGAAAACGGTCGCCGGGGAGGCGGCTCCGCATCTTCAACTCTTCACCGAGGGCGTCCAGGCTCAGATAGGCGCAATAGGGGTTGTCGTGCTTAAGATCAGGCGGCCAGTCGCAACCCTCCAGCACACGAACGGCCACTCGCCAGCCGCCGGCCCGGGTCTCGCCGGGGACCCTGAGCATCGTTTCATCCAGAGGTCGGCTGGAAAGGGACGCGGGCTTTTTGGTAAGGAAAATCTCCTCGTAGCCGGTGCCGAACCTGACTCCGCCGTGCAGTGAAAGGGACAGGCCAGCCCCTTTTCCCGCCACATCCCTCATCGCCTCTATCTGCGCCATATTCAGGCCGGAAGCCTCGCCCGCCGTCTGTGCGTAGGCCCTGTGCAGCACATGAGCTTGCAGCGAGGGGTGCAGGGCTTTGAAGGCGTGTATATCCAGTCTGACGCCATCCGGCTCCACAACGGCCAGAGACGACCAAGCGGATGCTACCTGCTGGTCGAGATAGGCCACGTCCTGGGCCACGGTACGGGCCAGTCTGAGCAGCGATTTCTTGACTGAAGGATTGAGCTCTTCCAGCTGCGGCATCAGTTTGCGCCTGACACGGTTGCGGGTGAAGCGCTCATCCAGGTTGGACGAGTCCAAGCGAGGGGGCAAGCGGTGCTCCAAGCAGTACGCTTCCGTCTCCTGGCGGCTGACGTTGAGCAGAGGACGCACCAGGGTAGCCGAGCCATGCGCGGTGTGCCAGCTTGATCGAGGAAGCATACCCCTGAGACCGCGGATGCCGGTGCCGCGCAACAGGTGCAGCAACACCGTCTCGGCCTGGTCATCAGAAGTATGTCCCAGAGCTAAGGCGGAGGATCCGGTTTCCATGGCAACGCGGGTCAGAAAGTCGTAGCGTGCAATGCGAGCGGCCTGTTCCCAGGAGAGACGCCTACGGGCGCGCATACCGGCCACGTCTACCTTATCCAACGCAAGGGGCACACCGAACTGAGCGCAGATGCCCGCCACGAACTCGGCGTCGGCGTCGCTTTCTGCCAAGCGTAGTCCGTGGTTTATATGAGCGGCCCGCAGCTTGAAGCCGTGCTTGTCAGCCAGGTCGTGAAGTGCTAGGAACAGGGCCAACGAGTCCGCTCCTCCGGAAAGAGCCGCCAGAATCACGGAAGTGGGGTTCAGCAGGGAGGCGGCGTACAGCGACTCCTCCACCTTCTCTTGTAGAGGACCGGTCTTCACTCTACCTCACGTAGACCCTTCTACAGTAGCAACGCGGGTTACCTTCACCTGCTCTATCCTCACTCCACGCATCTCCGTGATCTCCAGGATGAAACCCCTGTGCAGTAACCGCTCGCTCTCACGGGGAATGTGGCCCAGCCGGCTCAATATAAAACCGGCCACAGTCTCGTAATCGCCCTCCGGGATATCGATGCCCATGCGGTCGTTGGCTTCATCGATATCCATTCCACCCTCTACTTGATAGGTGTTGGCGTCTATGGCTTGGAACTCCTCTTCCGGGGCTGCTCCTTCTTCCCCAACACGGCCCACAATTTCCTCGACAAGCTGCTTGAGCGTGACCAGGCCAGCCACACCGCCGAATTCGTCGGCGATCATGATCATCTGGTAGGAGGACTCTCGCAGCTCTGGGAAGACGCTTCCCACCATCTTGGTCTCTGGGACGAAGTAGGCGTCTCTGACCAGTTGAGTAACATCGTAGCCCAGCGGTATTTTGTCCATGGACATGGCTCTAACCACGTCTTTCACGGACACGGTGCCAATCACGTTATCCAGGTTGTCTTCAAATATCGGAAAGCGCGTGTGCGAATGCTGGCTGTAGATGTCCAGGAACTGCTGAAGATTGGCCCCCTTCTCCAAAGCTATGATCTCGGTGCGGGGCGTCATCACCTCACGCAGCTGCCGCTCTCCAAAGAAGCGGAACACCTGCTCTAGCATATCCGCCTGCGGCGCTTCCACTTCGCCGGCCTCACGGCCCATCACAATTAGGGCGCGTATCTCCTCACCGGCGAACATGTTAGCCCCGGATACGCCGAACAACCTGGCCACCAACCGGGCCAGCCGCTCCAGGATCCAGACTGCCGGAAAGAGTAGATTTTCCACCCACTGCAAGGGCCGCACCGCCACCAGAGCAAACCGCTCCGAGTTCCGTGCGGCGATGGTCTTGGGTATGGTCTCCGAGAAGATTAGGAGGAGCACGGTGATAAGCACCGTGGACACAATTACGCTCTGGCCGGGGTTAAGCCTGGTAGCAATGAGGGAGGTACCCAGCGCCGCGGCGGCGGTATTGGTTAGATTGTTTCCGGTAAGCACGGTTGGCAACAGCTTCTCCGGTTGGCCTGCTATACGTGCGACTCTCTCTGCCCCGCGCACCTTGTTCTTGATCATCACCGCCAGCTTGCCGCGTTGCAGGGAAAGGAAAGCCGCCTCCGAACCGGAAAAGAAAGCGGAAAGCAGCAGCATCACCAGCATAAGAGCCAGCCAGATAACTTCTATTGTGTCCATACCACTCCTTGAAAAGCAAAAGACCCCCTAGAGCTTGCTAAGGAGTCTCTTTAGTTATGCATCGGCTATTCTATTAGCAAAACGGGAGTCCATGCCTCCTGACATTTGGGAATATAGCATCGGAGGAAGGCGTGTGTCAAAAGGGGGGTATTTACAGCACATCCACCGCTACTTTATCCCCTCCTAATCACGGCCCACGGTCAGTGGACTGGCTGGGTGCTAGACATGCCGGTAGGTATAGAGAGCGAACGCGGACGGTGTTGTTGCGACCAAGCTCCGCCAGGCGACGGAGGAACGCCGCCATGCGGTCCTGGCCCCAGGTCAGGTACCGCCACCAGACCTCTTCGCCGCCCACGTTGCTGCGGTTGATGGCAAAGTTCGACCGCTCTATGGCGGCGTAGGCCCCGGCGCCGCTCGCCACCACGTCCTCCAAGCTGGCGGGCAACGTGGAAGACACGGCGTCCAGGACGTGATAAGCGTTGTAATAAAGATCCACCGTCTCTCCACCTACGGGCGCTTCTTGGATGAGCAGCTTCAGCGTGTCCGCCCAGACGCTGAATCGTACGTAGCTGGGCGGATACAGCCCCGACGGGTATTCCACGGCCTGCACCGAGAGCAGGCCGCTCAGCGACAACAAGCTGAGATCACGGCTGCCGCGCTGGCGGTGAGCACGGCCTTCAACTCGTGTGGTGAAGCCGTGCTCACTTCATTCAGGGCGCGCTGAATATGGCGGTCAAGCTCATCGTCGGCCCAGCGGTAGTTATCTGGGTCCTCGTCGTGCAGGTCACGACGCACCCTGGCACGCATTGTCGGTAGGTCCATGCGCCACCTCCTATGCCTAGTCCCTCACGCCGGTCAGCTTGGCCAGCTTCAGCGTGTTGAACAGGGCTATAGATACGTACCACTTGACCCGTGTGCGCGTGGCGTCCTTGCTCTCCAGGCTGCCCACGCTCTCCACCTGCAGGCCGCCGGGTGCGGTCAGGCCGACCAGCCCTCCTTCGCCGAGTTGTACGGCGTAGATGGTGGAGCAATCCGTGCTGGTGCCGACGGTCTGTGTCTCAGAAATGTAGTCGTTGACGCCTATGGGTATACCGTCGTAGAACTGCGCCATCATGCCGAACTCGTTGCGGTCGGTCTCAAGGAGGCCGCCGCCCGTGGCCCGCGACAGCGCCCCCAGCTTGCGACGGGAGCGCCGGCTCATCAACAGCAGGTGCGGCTTGCCGCCCTTCACTGTGTCTATGAGCTGGTCCAGCTTGTCCAGCGACAGAGTTCCGCCGTTGACGCCCATGGATACCGTCTGGCCTGAGGCGGTGAGCTCGTCGATGCCGTCGAAAGACTTGGGGTCGACGTCGGTGTCGCCGTTGATGAAGGTGTCCTCGAACTTGTCTCGTACCGCCTTGGCCTTGAGCTCGATGACGGCGGCCTCCAGGTCCTGGATGTTGGAGCGGGTGGCCTTGAGGTAGTTGTCCACGTCGGCGTCTCCGCCCAGGATCGCCAGCGCGGTGGTGACCTGTGAGAAGGTGGGTGTGGACTCCGTCCAGGTATCGCCTACGTCAAAGAAGGCGGCGGTGGGCGCGGCGTTCTCCCGGTTGTAGGTAAGGCCGTTGCCCGTTATCTCGATGAAGGGAAGCTCCTGGAGTACGGGACTTTCCTTGATCACCGACTCTATGACCCCGGCGAGAAGTAGGTCGTTGGATAGTTTGGCCGCTTCGGTAAGTGTGAGTGCCATCTGCTCTGCTCCTTGTATGTGAGGTTGTGGAAGTAGAATAGAACTGATATTCTGTTACTGGGAAGGGGGAAATGTCAGGGAGTTGGCTTCTAACGGTGCTGACAGATTCTTGCGAGTCCGATTAGGGATACAGTATTTTAGGGGTCTGGCAACAGATGGGATACTCCTAAAAATCACAGAGGTCATGGTGCTAAGCGTTCCTCAGAACTATCCACGCATTGAAAGGGAAACCGACAAATTCAATGGCTTCTTGGACGAGTCTCGATTAGTCCAGCACACTCATAAAATTCCTACCGAAGAACTCAAAAGGATTATCTTGGATGCAATTCAATATGCAAACGGGAAATCAAGCCGAGAAATCCTTAACGTTCCTGAAAACGCAACTGAAGCTGAAGTTAGAACTACTTATACAAAGTTAGGCAAGAAACTCTTCGACTACTTCATAAGATACTACGACGATCCGGCCTCGGCTGCTCATCAGTGTTTAGGCAAGCACTATTCAGAGATCGCCGAGGAACAGTTTAGAAACCAGCTTCTTCAGAAACGCCGTATGAATTCCGGTTGGCGCTATCAATTCTTAGCTGAAGAAACTGCACGCAAGTCAAAGAGATTTATCTCGGTCTCTGGGCTCGGAACAGCCGAGGCTGATTTTAATGCCCAGATTCGGCCAAATCAGGCTGGGGAAAGGCCAATTAACATATACGTGTCGGTCAAGAATAGGAACAACACCCTGGGAGGGCAAGATTGGCCAAAGGCTATACAAGCTCTAGAGCAAGTCGCCAGGACTGATAGAAACAGAGATGGTCCTTATATTTGCGTATTCGGAATAGCCATGCAAAAGGGATCGCGATACATCAAGGCTAGCCAGAAAACCAAATCTCCGCACTCCATAAATACAGAGGTATGGTTGTCAGATTACTTCTGGCCATTTTTTGCTAATTACTCGTACGAAGAGATTATTTTGGCGGTGCTTCATACGTTGAATGAAACCCAAACACCTGACCTTGCCTCGGATAACGTTGCTATTCCCCAGGAGCTAAAGGATTCCTTTGGACAACATTGCAAAGACTACAAACTCCTAGATGGAGATGGGCGCTTCAATGATGCTGAGAGGCTGGTGGGAGTATTCTGCGGGACAGTAAAGAAATGAGTACGTACAAAACCGAAGTCTACCTGGGAGATTCGCGGGAGGTCCTCAAGAGGTTCCCCGACGGTTTTATCAATCTGATCGTGACCTCTCCCCCGTACGCCGACGCGCGCAAGAACCACTACGACAGCATAGCGCCCGATGACTACGCCGAATTCATGCTCAGCTTCCATCAGGAGTTCTGGCGCGTTCTCGCGGACGATGGGTCGTTTGTGCTCAACGTCAAAGACAAGGTGATCAAAGGGGTGCGGCATAGGTACATCTGGCACACCATTGAAGCTCTTTCCAGGCAAGGTTGGCAGTGCATAGACGACTACTTATGGACAAAACCAAACGCCATGCCAGGCTATTGGAAAAACCGGCTACGTGACGAATGGGAATACTGCTTCCACATGACAAAGCAAAGCAGCTTTGCCATGTACCAAGACGCGGTGCGCAAACCCATTGGCAATTGGACAGAGAAGCGATTGGCCAAGTTGACCGGAAAAAGCAACGGGCGCCACAACAGCGAAAATAACAGCGGCTTCGGGCGTGACCTTCGGAACTGGCAGAACAAGAACACCGTATTGCCGGGCAATACTGTATCTGTGCCGCTGGTTGGTAAAAACATGGGACACCCTGCCGCTTTTCCGGTAGGGCTTCCAGAGTTTTTTATACGGCTCTTCACAAAAGTTGGAGACAACGTGCTTGACCCGTTTGCAGGAAGCGGCACAACAGGCGTAGCCGCAGAGAACCTTATGAGAAATGCGTACCTTATTGACGCCAAGAGAGAATACTTTGAAACCTCCATGTCCCGACTCAACAAGACACGCGCACAACCTCGAGAGAGAGCCTTTATTGATTACACAGAACCGACCGGAGAGCTCACCGTTCCTGAAAACGCCGTTTCAAAGCAACCCGCCCTTTTTGAAAAGTCAGCGCGTTATTCTAAATAGATTCCTTAGCCTGCACCCCCTCTCCGCTACCCACTCCCCTTTTCCAAAACGCTCTTCGGCCAGAAGTAGTCGCGCTTGGGCACGCCGGGGGAGCCACCCCACACACCCTGCTTCTCTGCGTCCACGGAGTAGGTATAGGCGTTGTCCAACACCTCCTCCTGCGTTGCCCACGCCCTGCGCGCATGGACAAAGTGCTGCGGCATCAGTATTTCATCGTCCTCTTCCAACTCAATCACGCGTAGACTTGGTACGTACCGGCTCAAATTGCGCCTCCTAGCTTGTTCTCACCCTACTATCATATCCATCTGGTAAGCCAGCGCAACTTCTGGTATGTTCTGTGCTGAGAAATCCAACCAGGAGGACACCACATGGAGAGACGCGTTCAGGTGGCGCGGGTGGATGAGCTGGAACCAGGAAGCATGATGATGGTGGAGGTGGACGGCAAGCCTGTGCTGCTGGCCAACGTAGACGGAGAGTTCTACGCTATCAGCGACCTATGTACCCATGAAGAGTACAATCTTTCGGAAGGCTCCCTGGACGGAGAAGAGGTCGAATGCCCCGGCCATAGCGCTTTCTTCAATGTGAAGACGGGTGACGTCATCGACGGCCCCGCTATGGACCCTGTAGAAACGTACTCGGTCCAGGTAGAGGATGGGGCGGTCTTTATCGAATCGTCATAACCTAGGCAACAAATTGGAACACGGAGGGTGAATAATGAACTTGGTAGGAAGCAGCGGAATCTTGGAAGTAGGAAAGGACGCTTACGGCGTTGTCCATCCGGACGGGGCCACCAACGGGGGTTTCATCATTGGGGATGAGGGCGTCATAGTGGTCGAGGCGCTGGAGACGAGGAAGCTTACCGAAATGGTGAAGGCGGAAGTGAGGAAGGTGACGGACAAGCCAATACGCAGCCTCATCTGCACCCACTTCCACGGCGATCATTCCTTTGGCAACGAGTACTATCTGCCGGCCCACATCATAGGCCACGAGCTGTGCCGCAAGGAGATCATAGATAGGTGGGACTTCTCGGTGGATAGGTTCGCCAGCCGCTACGACGATAACGATCCCGATCAAGCCGCCGAGATCCGCAACGCTCGCATCACTCCTCCCGACGTGGTTTTCCACAACGAGAAGATGACCCTTTATCTGGGCAACAAGCGCATTGAGCTCTACTACTTTGGCAAGGCTCATACCTCCGGCGATATCCTGACCTATCTGCCGGACGACAAAGTCCTCTATTCAGGCGACGTGGTCACTGAGACCGGAGCGCCGCCCTATGCGGAGGACGGTTTCCCCGCCAGCTGGGTCAACGTGATTGAAAGCATAGAAGAGCTGGACATACAGACCATAGTGCCCGGACACGGCACGGTGGGCGATAAAAATATGGCCATCACGGAGCGCGAGTACCTTGCTCTTCTCAGAGATGAGACCCGCAAGCAGTACGATGCAGGCGTGGACGTGGCCAAGGCAATCTCTGATATCACGGTGCCCGGCTTCCAGTCATGGTCGGAAGGGGCCATGTTCGAAATGGCGGTGGATCGCCTGTACAAGGAGTTCGCCGGGACAATCTAGCTTACTGAGGGCTGCGGTTTATCATTCGCCAACGGTGGCGATGAGGTACGCCTCCAGCAGTGCGTCTATGTCCCCGTCCAGGACAGCGTTGGGATCGGTGGATTCGTGGCCGGAGCGGTGGTCCTTGACCAGCTTGTACGGGTGCAGGACGTAGCTCCGTATCTGGCTGCCCCACTCGGCGGAAACGCGCTCCCCCTTTAGCTTTGCCTGCTCCTCGGCGCGCTTCTTGACCTCGACTTCCATGAGGCGCGCCCGGAGCACCTTCATCGCCGTCTCGCGGTTCTGCGTCAGGGAGCGTTCGTTCTGGCAGGTGACCACTATGTTAGTTGGCAGGTGGGTGATGCGCACCGCCGTGGCGTTCCTCTGCACGTTCTGCCCGCCGTGACCCCCGGCACCGAAAGTGTCGATTCGCAGGTCGTCCGCGTTGATCTCAACCTCGATGTCCCCTTCAGCCTCAGGTAGCACCTCCACGAGGGCAAAGGACGTGTGGCGAGAGTGAGAAGCATCGAAAGGTGAAATGCGCACCAGGCGATGCACGCCGTGCTCGGTCTTCAGGTAGCCATAGGCCAAGCGACCCTGCACCTCTACCAGGGCGCTCTTGATGCCCGCTTCCTCACCGGGCGAGGAGTCCAGAATGCGGCCCTTGTATCCCTTACGCTCGGCCCAGCGCAGGTACATGCGAAGCAGCATCTGCGCCCAGTCCTGCGACTCGGTGCCGCCCGCGCCGGCGTGTACGGCGAGGATAGCCGTGCGATTGTCGTATTCGCCGGAAAATACAACGTCCAGCTCAAGCCTGCGCAACTCCGATTCCAGAGACTCCGCCTCTTCCTCAAGTGTTGCGTCAAGGGAAGCGTCGCCCTCTTCCTGGGCCATCTGCACAAGCTCAAGAAGGGACTGGACGCGCACCTGGAAGCCCTGCCAGCTTTCCACGGTGTCCCGCAGCTCCGCGAGGCGACGCATGTCCTGCTGCGCCTGCTGAGCATTGTTCCAAAAATCGGGCTCAAGGCTGCGCTTTTCCAGCGCGGCCATAGCGGTCTGCTTGGTGGCTACCTCAAAGACGCACCATTAGGTGGGATACTCTCTCCAGCAACTGCTCTGTTCTGCTTCTGATGTCTTGCATTTCAACCTTCCACGACCCGTTTGCGGGTCTGTTATTCAGTTCAATTCCATACGGCTCTGCGCCGGGCTTGCAACAGCTTCTTGCTGCGGTATCTTGCCCGCCGCGGCATGGTGAGCCAGCCGAGTCGGCTCAGGCATGCGGTAGCCATTGCTGCTGGCTAAAACGTAGCGCATAGCGGTGTCCAGGTCAACCTTGTGACCTATTGAGACGTACACCGGGCTGACCTTGTCCCTGGTGCGCAGTGCAGCGCCTACCGCCTCATCTCTGACTATCAGATATGACCAGGAGCCCCGTTCATCTCCCAGGGGGGCATGCTTGCCCCTGAGTATAGATTTGGCGCAGCCTATTGTCGGCAGGTCAGCCAGCACTCCAACGTGGCAGGCGATCCCAAAGCGCCTGGGATGGGCCAGCCCCTGACCGTCGATGAGCACTAGGTCGGGAGTGATGGTCAGCTTTTCCAGGGCTCCCAGCAACACCGGCGATTCTCTGAAGGAGAGGTAGCCCGGCACGTAGGGGAACGGAGGCACTCCCTCTGAGCATTTGACCTCGACGATTTCAAGGTCTGGGATGCTCATGACCACCACGGCTCCCCTGGTGACGCCGTCGCTGTCCGGCGGCGAGAGGTCCATGCCTGCAATGAACCGCGGTCTTTCGGGAACGGCGCTAACCCGCGATACCCGTGAAGCCAGGTCGGACTGGATAGCCGACGCTTCCTGAAGAGAGACGTCCCAGGGATGAAGTTGGAGGATGTTCAAGGCGATTGCTCCAGATCAGACGCGGTCATGATAGCAGTTGAGTGATAAATGGTTCAATGGTATGCTGGCTTGCGGTCGGGGCGTGGCGCAGCCTGGTAGCGCACCTGCATGGGGTGCAGGGGGTCGGTGGTTCGAATCCACTCGCCCCGACCATTCCATACCTAGCATACAACCCAGTGTACACTCCGCTTGATTCATCGCTGCCGTTTCTCTATAGAATGTGTGCTAATCAGCCATGAGAGTTACTCCGACCTGAGGAAGAGATGTCACGGAAACAGTACAAGAACGCCAACCGGACGTACTGGGACGAACTGGTGGCCATACACGCAGCGTCAGAGTTCTACAATCTACAGGCTTTCAAGTCGGGCGTCTCCACGCTGCGTTCCATAGAAACGACTGAGATCGGGGACGTTCAGGGCAAGAATCTCCTCCACCTGCAATGCCACTTTGGACTGGACACGCTTTCCTGGGCCAGGCTCGGCGCTAACGTGGTGGGCGTGGACTTTTCGGAGAAGGCGATAGAGCTCGCCGGTTCGCTGGCGGAGGAGATGAACATCCCCGCTCGATTCATACGCAGCGACGTCTACGATTTACCTAACAAGCCGAGCCGTCGATTCGATATCGTGTTCACCTCCTACGGCGTGCTTGCCTGGCTGCCGGACCTCGGCCCTTGGGCAAAGGTGCTGGCCCGGTTCGTTAAGCCCACGGGCTTCGTTTACATCGTGGATGACCACCCTTACGCCAGTATGCTTGATGAGGCGGAGGACGGCACAGTTTTGCCAAGTTACTCGTATTTCCAAGGCACTGAGCCCATGTGGTTTACTCCCGGAGGGTCCTATGCTGACAGGACCGCAACGGTGGTGAGCGGAAACTACCAGTGGCATCATACCCTGGCAGAACTGGTAAGCGCCCTGATGGAAGCCGGCCTTGTGATCGAGTCCCTCCGCGAGTTCCCCGTGTGCTCCTGGCAGAGGTTCAGCGCCATGTCCAAAGACGAGGACGGCTGGTGGAGATTGGCCGGCGATCCGCTCCCGTTGACCTTCTCACTCAAGGCAAGGCTCGGAGCGGGTTAGGCGCAGCTTCTAGGGCTGGCCTCTGTCCCCCGGGTTCTGGGCAGGCTTGGTCGTTCTGAATGCTAGGAAGACAACCGGTATGGTCACCGCCAGTATCCCCATCATGACGTAGAAGGCCGGCACGTAGGAGTCAAACGTGTCAAACGTCCAGCCGAGGAATAAGGGCCCAGCCAGTCCCACGGTTACTATCGCTCCGTCCACCACGCCCCAGATGGTGCCGAACGCTCCGGTGCCGAAGATGGTCCCGGCAATGATGGGGCGGGAGGGAACCGACATGCCATGGAACATGCCAAGGACAACGGCGAAGACCAGGGCCTGCCAGTAAACGGTTACGTTGGCCAGTATGAGCAGCGCTATGAGCTGTCCAAACATGATCGTGGCAAGGACACGCCGCCAGTCGAAGATGTCCATGAGCACACCAGCGAATATCCTGCCTATGGCGCTCACACTGAAAGCAACCGCTACAGTGGCAGCAGCCTGTGTCCCACTGAACCCTATACCCTGAAAGTAGGCTATCTGATGCACCTGCAGACCGCCCATGCTGGCTTGCTGCGCTCCCAGAACACCCGCGAGCGCCCAGAACACCCTGCTACGCAAGGCCTGTCTCACCGTGAAATCTGAGGGCTGGAGGAGAGGAGCCGCAGTTCGCACGGGCGCAGCCGCCTGCTTGGCGGGGGTCTCCGGCAGCACATCGCCGTCGGGTAGGTAGCCGTAGTCCTGTGGCCGTGCACGGGCAACGAGGGATAGCGGGATACCGATGACAAGCACGCCGAGGCCCAGCCAGAAGACGGCGGTGCGCCAGCCCACCTCGGCTTCCAGGATGGATATCAGGATTACCGACGGGCCTCCCAGCGCGCCGCCCATCATGGCCAGGCTGGTGGCCCGGCCTCGCTTTCTGCGAAACCAGCGCGCCACCACGACCGCCCAGGAGATGCCGTGCGATGCGCCGCTCATGCCAATGGAGGCATAGATGAACGCAACGTAGAACAGCCATATGTTGGCGGCAAAGCTGATGAGCACCATCCCCGTCCCTACAATGATCACGCCGACCAGGATGACCTTCCTTGGGCCCACCCTGTCCACCAGATAGCCGATGATGGGAGAGAGGAAACCCGACTCGACCTGGCGTAGGGAAAATGCGCCGGATAGAACGGTGCGCGACACATTGAAATCGTTGAGGATGGGCAAGAAGAAGACGGTGAATCCCTGCCAGAAGGATATGGAGAAGTAGGAGTTGAGAAGGATACTGGCCCCGACGATGTACCAGCCATAGAAAATGCGGGGACGCCGCTTGGTCTGCCCTGAACCGTTGACTGGGCCTGTTGACGGGGTTGTTTGGATGCGTCCTTCTCCCTAGAACAGTGTGGTGACTGTGCTACATGTGCTCCGGTGCGGACATCCCCATTATGGAGAGGCAGCGGGCGAACACTATGCGGCAGGCCTCGACGAGCTTGAGCCTGGCGAGGGTGAGGGGCAGTTCCTCCGGCGCTTCCGAGACGACTCGGCACTGCTGATAGAACCAGTGGAACGCCGTGGCTAGCTCGGTGGCGTAGCGGGGAAGGTGATGCGGCTCCAGGGTCTCAGCCATGTGTTGCACCAACTCAGGCAGGACCACCATCTTCTTGATCAACGCCGTCTCCGCTTCGTGGTTTAGCAGGCTGACATCGCCTGAGGTGTAGTCCAAGTTTCGCTCCTTGGACAGGGCCATGATGCCAGCGATGCGGGCGTGGGCGTACTGCACGTAGTAGACCGGGTTGTCCGCGGACTCCTTCTTCGCCAGCTCCAAGTCGAAGTCCATCTGGCTCTCCGGGGTGCGAGAGAGAAAGAAGAAGCGGCAGGCGTCGGAGCCTGCTTCCTCCAAGAGTTCGTGCAGGGTGACAAGCTCGCCGGAGCGCTTGGAGGCGCGCACCGTCTCGTCGCCTCGCTTTAGTGTGACAAGCTGGCTGACTATGATGGTCAGTCTATCGGGGTCGATGCCAAGAGCGGAAACAGCCGCCTTCATGCGTGAGATGTGACCCTGATGGTCGGCTCCCCAGATATTTATGACCCGGTCAAAGCCGCGTTCGATGAACTTGTTCCTGTGGTATGCGATGTCCAGTGCAAAGTAGGTGGGCTCACCGGTGGAGCGGATGAGGACGTTGTCCTTCTCTTCGCCCAGGCTGGTAGAGGTGAACCAGGTGGCGCCCTCGCGCTCCGCGAGGTATCCGTTGCTCTCCATATCCTGCAAGGTGAATGCAGGTTCTCCCTTCTGGCGAAGCTCGCTGTTTTCGCTGAACCAGACGTCAAAGGTGACCCCGACGTTCTCCAAGTCGGTGCGGATGATGGCCAGCATCTTCTCCAGGCCAACCGCGCCTATCTCAGCCACGGCTTGGTCAGCGGACAAGTCCAGGAAGCGCTCCCCGTGTTCGGCGGCCACTTCCCTGGCCAGGTCGCTCATGTACTCGCCCATGTAGCCGCTTTCGGGCATCTCGGCGTCCCTGCCCATCTGCTGCAGGTAGCGCACGAGGAGAGAGCGGTAGAAGGTGTCCATCTGCGTACCGGCGTCGTTGATGTAATACTCCGTGGAAACGTCATAGCCGGCGGCGGCCAGGATACTGGCCAGGCCGCTGCCGAGCACTGCAGTGCGGGCGTGGCCCACATGCAGCGGTCCGGTGGGATTGACGCTGGCGAACTCCACCTGCACGCTCTCCCTGGTACTGCGCTGCAGATTGCCGTAGGCATCGCCAGTGCTAAGTATCTCCTCCACCTGTTGCTGCAGCCAGGACTGCTTCACCACGAAGTTGATGAAGCCTGGAGCGGCGGCGCGCACCTCCTGTATGGAGTCGTCGGCGGGGGTGAGGGGAACCAGACGCTCGGCGATGGCCATGGGGCTCATGCGTGCGGCCCGCGCTAGGCGAAGGGGCAGGCTGATGGCGAAGTCGCCGTGCTCCGGGTTCTGGGGCCGCTCGACCTCGATCTCAGGGGTGGGCCCGGCGGGCAGAGCGCCGCTCTGCTGCGCGGCCTCCACCGCCTGTGCGGCAAGCTGGGCTATGCGGTCTTTAAGCAGCATTATGCTCTAAATGATACCACGATAGGCCAATGCGGTTGATGAGCAGATGAGAGGTGAATTGTTTCCAACGTTATGTCAAGCTCCAAGGCTAAACGCGAACCAAATTTTTTTGTGAGGTGAGAAACAATTCCGATTCCTTCGGCTAGCTCAGGGCGTGATTCTGCCAAGGTTGGCGCGCTTTTCGTCGTGAGGGCGAGAACGGGTGCTGTGGGTGAACCGTGTTTCATGGGGTCAATGATAGAGAGAAAGCGGCCCTATGGGAAAGGAGGTGGTGGCAGTGCTCCGGCGAGGGGGAGCAGCTCCGCCAGCTAATATGGTATTAATGCAGTGATGAAGATATATTATGCTATAGCATCATGAGAACCACGATTTCCCTTGACGACCAGCTTGCCAAACAGGTGCGTCGCGCTGCCAAAGCCCGCGGCATAAGCGTCAGCGCCTTCATATCCAGGACATTGGACGACGCCCTCAAGCGGCGCGAGACGGCTGAGCCGCCCCCGTTCCAACTGGTGACCGTGCGCGGCGTCCACACCCGCCCCGGGATCGATCTCGACCGGCCAAGGGCACTCGATCCAGAAGACGACTGAACCCGGTTCGGGCATGGCAACGGGTGATTACCCCTACCCTGCTTCTCCGCCTCCGGCAAACGTGGATTGGGCCAGGGACTCCCTCAGTTCGGGGTGGTGGGAAAGGGCGGGGTCGCGGTCAAGCAGGGTCTGCGCTTCCTGGCGGGCCAGCGACAGCAGCTCGGCGTCGGTGATGCGGGCCATGCGCAGGTCGGGCAGGCCGCTCTGCCGCGTGCCGAAGTAGTCGCCCGGGCCGCGCTGCTCCAGGTCGAACTCCGCCAGCTTGAAGCCGTCGGCCATCTGTTCCATGGCGGCAAGACGCTTCTCGGCATCTTCCGACGGCGATTCGGCGACAAGGACGCAGTAGCTGGCGTGCTCGCCGCGGCCCACGCGGCCACGGAACTGGTGCAACTGGGCAAGCCCGAACCTGTCCGCGCCCTCTATGACCATGACGGTGGCGTTGGGCACGTCTATGCCGACCTCCACCACCGGCGTGGAGACGAGGATATCCAGGCTGCCATGGCGAAAGGCGTCCATCACCTCTTTCTTCTCGCCGGTGGACATGCGGCCGTGAAGCAGTCCCACTCGCAGATCGGGGAAGACCTCCCCGGCAAGACGGTCGCGCTCCTTCACCGCGGCACGGGCGTTGATAGCCTCCGATTCATCGATGAGCGGGTAGATGAAGAAGACCTGCCTGCCTTCAGCAATCTGTTCTCGCACAAATTTGTAGATTGAGGTACGGCGCTCCGGGCCGACGTGCTTGGTCCGTATGGACTGCCTGCCCGGCGGCAGCTCGTCGATGGTGGAGAGGTCGAGGTCACCGTACAGGGTGAGGGCAAGGGTGCGCGGAATAGGAGTAGCCGACATGACGAGCATGTGCGGCCTCCGTCCGCGCTCCCGCAGAGCCGTGCGCTGCATCACCCCGAAGCGGTGCTGCTCGTCCACCACGGCGAGTGCGAGGTTGGGCATCTCCACGCTCTCCTGGATGACGGCATGCGTTCCGATGACGATGTCCAGAGAGCCCGCGGCGAGCATCTGATGAATCTCGCGCTTGGCCGCGGCGGGCGTGCTGCCCAGCAGCAGACCAACGGTGACGGGCCGGGTTTGGGGCTCCAACTGCACTGATAGCAGGTGCCCGCTGATGGTCGGCTCGGCCAGCCCCTCCAGCAGGCGGCCCACGGTGAGGAAGTGTTGCTCGGCTAGCACCTCGGTGGGGGCCATGATTGCGCCCTGGAAGCCGCAAGCGGCGGCGGTTAGCAAGGCGGCCAGCGCAATCACGGTCTTGCCGCTGCCCACCTCTCCCTGGAGGAGGCGGCTCATGGGACGCTTGTCCCGAGCCACGTCGGTCATCACCTCGTTCAGGACGCGCTTCTGGGCTCCGGTAAGCGCGAAGGGCAACGAGACCAGGAAGGTGTCCATGACTCCGGTAGGCGGAGACAGGGGCACCGCTCCTTCCACCAATTCCGATTTCTTGCGGAATGAGAGGACGCCAAGCTGGAGCATGAACAGCTCCTCGAAGGCGATGCGACGGCGCGCCGCTTCGAAAGCGCGGGGGGAATCCGGATAGTGGGCCTGCCACAAGGCGCGTTCCAGGGGAAGGAAGTCGTTGCGTCCCCGGAGATCGCCGGGGAGAACGTCCTTTACGGAAGAAGCGGCCCGGCCCAGGGCTTCTCGCGCTATCCTGCGCATTGACCGCTGTGTGATGCCTTCGCTCAGAGGGTATACGGGGAAGAGGCGTCCATGCTCGGCCAGCTTTTCCAGGCTGTCGCCGTCATTCACCTGCTCCAAATGCGGCGCGTTCATGCTGCGGCGTCCGTTGAAAACGGTCACCCTACCGCTCAATACGTACCTAGCGCCGCTCTTTAGATTCCTTGCCATGTAAGGCTGATTGAACCAGACGACACGGATAGTGCCCGTTTCATCTACGAAGTCAGCTTCCACAATTTTGAGGGGATGTCTGGGGTTAGGGGATGAAGGTGACGTCCACAGACTAGCCACCACCGACTGCTCCTCATCGATTTGAAGCTCGGCTATCTTGACCACGCGGTTGTGCCGTCTTGGAAACAGGTACAGGATGTCGCCGACCGTCTTCAGGCCAAGGCGCTTCAGGGGAGCGGATACCCGGGAGGTAACGCTGCGCAGCACCGATGCCGGTACGTCCAGGGATAGCGACTTGGCAGCGGGGTCAGGGTCTTTTGGCGCGGGCTTGGCGGCAGACGTCACCTCCGCCGAGGCTTCAACGCCCAACGCCGATAGAGCGGTGAGCACCCAGCGGGAACGCTCCTTCTGGGACATGGCGTCGTAGGCGACCGGGAGCAGGTTGCCGGCGCGGAGAGGTTCGGCCTCTCTCTCCCCGTTGCCGGAGGCTTGCCACTGTTCAAGGAACCTGTCCAAGCCGCCGATAACGGACTTGTTATCGTAGCCGCGCTGCTGTTCCAGCTTGAGCGCCCCGATGAAGGCCTTAAGCCGGGCACCGTTCCCTGATTTCTGGCTTCTAGTCTTAGAAGGCGTGACAGCCTCCTTAAGTGGTCGTTGTATCTTTTAGGGCGATTCGGGAGTATTTTCGGACTGTATCACTATGCCGATGACGCCGGGGCCTGCGTGGGTGCCGACCACCGGGCCAATCCGGCCCTGCAGAACCTGGCCGTCAGCGACAAAAGGTCTGAGCCGCTCAGCGAGCTCCTCCGCCTCTTCTTCGGTGCTGCTGTGCATTACCGCCGCCTGTTTGAGCGGCGCCCTCTCTTCGGCCAAGGTGACCATGTACTGGATGCCGTAGGCCCGGCTGCGCACGGAGGTTTCGGACTGTACGATACCGTCCCGTACGGTGATGATGGGCCTCACCTTGAGAAGAGTGCCAATGAATCCCCGCACCATGCCAATGCGACCGCCCTTGCGGAGATACTCCAGGGTGTCCAGCAGGCCGAAAAGCTGCACCTCTCCCACGGCGCGATTAGCTTCTTCCAGGACGGCTTCAAGGGAAGCGCCCTGTTGAACGGCTTTGGCGGCGGCCATGGCCACCAAACCGGTACCGAGGGCGGCCTGCTCGGAATCGATGATCTCGATGTTTGCGCCTTCCATCTGCTCCTTGGCCTGCCTGGCGGAGTTCAACGTGCCGCTGAGCTTATCCGAGATGTGGATGGAGACTATTTGGTCTCCGGCCCCGGCCAGCGGTCCGTAGACCTCCATGAACTTGCCCGGTGAGGGCTGAGAAGTGGTCGGCAGTTGCCGAGCGGCCTTAAGCCTAGCGAAGAACTCGTCATGGAGGATGTCAACGCCGTCCAGAAAGGTCTCCTCTCCAAAATGAACGTTGAGCGGGATTACGGTGATCCCAAGCTGCTCGGCTACTTCAGCCGGTAGATCGGCTGTGCTGTCGGTGACTATTTTGATGGCCATAATGAGCTACACTTCCTATTCGATAGATACCAGGTAATTGTAGTGGGGCTGTCCACCGTAGACCAGATCAACCTCAACGCCCGGACACCATCCCTGCACCTTCTCCTCCATTTGCCGGGCTTGGTCCTCCTGGGTAGTGGCACCCCAATATAGGGTGATGAGCCCCCCTCGCGAAGGCGCGGCGCAGCGGCACATCTCTCGCAGCACCTCATCTATATCGTGTGAAGCGGCAACTAGCTCTCCGTTCAGAAGGGCTATGAATTCGCCCTGGCCCACACTTCTACCTTTTATAGTGGTGGAGCGCACCGCCTGGGTCAACTCTCCTGAATGCAGCGCGGATATGGCGTCCTGCATGCCGGCCAGATTGGACTCGGCGCTAGCGTCCGGGTCGAAGGCCAGCAAAGCGGATACACCCTGGGGAACGGACGTAGTGG
>CAYVEN010000034.1:0-14898 GCA_964450505.1 uncultured Dehalococcoidia bacterium
ACTTGGCGTGGTCGCCCTGGATAATCGCAGGCTATACGCACACCCTCCTAAGGCAGTATAGGAACGGGTCAATAGGGGTGTCAAGTTGAACCGGGCCTCTGCAGCCAGACAAAGAACTCCCTGTTCCCCGCATTTCCCAGTATCGGCGATGCGGTCGCGCCCCTGAAGCGCAAGCCGTGGTCAATGCCCCATAGCGCCACCTTGGACAGGGTTGCCGCGTGTATCTTCGGGTCGCGCACCACCCCTCCCCTGCCCACCTCGTGCCTCCGCGCCTCAAAGTGCGGCTTGACAAGTCCCAGGATTGATCCGCCCGGTTCCACGTGCAGCGCCACTTCAGCCAGCACCACTACCAGCGAGATGAACGACACGTCCACAGTGGCGATGTTCACCTTTTCCGGCAGATGGAACGGCAGGCGGGCGTTGACTCCCTCCATGAGCACGACTCTGGGGTCGTCGCGCAGTCTCTGGTGAATCTGGCCCCGTCCCACGTCCACGGCGTAGACCCCGGCAGCGCCGCTCTGCAAGAGGCAGTCCGTAAAGCCGCCGGTGGAAGCGCCAACGTCCAGGGCCACTTTGCCCGACACGTCCAGCTCAAAGCTGTCCAGGGCGTGCCGTAGCTTGATGCCGCCCCTGCCCACGAACCGGGGCGCTTGCTTAACCCGGATGTCGGCGCTGGGCGGGACCGTTGTTCCCGCCTTTTCCACCATCCGGCCATCCACGGTGACCAGGCCCGCCATGAGCAGGGCTTGGGCTTTGTGCGGGCTCTCGGCAAGCCTCAGCCCCACGAGCAACGAATCTATCCTCTCTTTCTTGCCGGGCATGTCGCTCACAATATACAGAGGGACTCGGGGAATCGCTAGGTTGAAGAATGTGCATTCCATCACATACAATCAATACATCTTTCCTAGCCGCCATTATCACGAATATGAGTAAACTGCTTGAACGACTGGAACAGGTGAACAAAGGCCCCGTCCGTGCGCTGGGATTCGCGCCGCGACGGGAAGCGGAGACGTTGCCCACAATGGCGCTGCTGGCTTGGGCCAACGGCGCCAAGAAGCAGAACCTGGGCAAGGTTGCCTCACATGCGGATGCCCTGGTGCTGCCCCTCAGTACGCTGGAAGGCTCCACAAGCGAGTCGGCTCCACCGGAAGGCTCCATCTGGGGTATCGCTTTCGACGAGGCGGACGGCAACCTGGTGGAAATAGCCAAAGAAAAAGGCGGCGACTTTGCAGTCTTCAACCTGGACGGCGTCCTGGTCGACCATTTGAATGAGGGCGACGTAGCGCGCATACTGCGGGTACCCGCCGACCTGGACGAATCGTTGATGCGCGGATTGGAAGACCTCCCCATAGACGTCATCCTGCTGAAACGCCCCGAACCGCAGGGGCCGCTCTCGTTGACCCACCTGCTGGCCATATCCAACGTCCGCTCCGCCATGAGCCGCTACATGCTGCTCGAATGGGACACCAGCTTGTCATCGCACGAGCTGGAGCAGCTGAGCGACATGGGAATCGATGGCATAGTGGCGGACATGGGCAAGATGAGCGCCACTGCTATCGGTAAACTGAAGGCAACCATAGACAAGCTGCCGCCGCGCAAAACGCGCCACGAGCAGAAGCTGGGCCCCTCGTTGCCCAGAGCGCAGGAGCCGGCATCCTCACACCACCATCACCACGAGGAGGACGAGGAGCTAGAGGAAGAGTTCTAGCTCCTCATCCCAGCGCTTTGATCAGCAAACGACTCCCCGATAGGTTCTGGGCTGCATGTTATTAGGTTACCTGGACCTGCTTTTCTCCGAACCGCTCACCTTCCTACGCATCTTCCCCGTGGTCGCGTTCACCGTGGGACTCGCTCTGCTGGTGGCGATAACCATCCACGAGTTCAGCCATTCGCTGGCGGCCTACCTGCTGGGCGATAGCACCTCCAAGAGGCTGGGCAGGTTGTCGCTCAATCCGATCCGTCACCTGGACCCCACGGGCACGGTGCTGCTCTTCCTGGTCGGATTCGGTTGGGGAAAGCCCGTACCCGTGGACGATAGAGCGCTGAGAGGCGGACGGCGTGCAATGGCGATTGTGTCGGGCGCAGGGCCTGCATCGAACCTGCTCACGGCGGTGGCTTTCACGCTGCCAATCAAGATGGGACTCCTCGACTGGCCGTTCAGGCTCTTTACCACCAATCTGTTTGAAGACGGCCTGGAAGGGTTCCTGGCCCGCACGGTGGCTACCATAGTCCTGTTCAGCATAATCCTCGCCGTTTTCAACCTGATCCCGCTGGCGCCGTTGGACGGTTCAGGAGTGGCCGCGGGCCTGCTGCCCTCCAGCATGGCGCGCAGCTTTGCCAGGTTCCAGCGATACGGGCCGCCCCTGCTTATGCTGGCTATAATGTCGGACATACTATTCGGGGTGGGCATACTCCGTAGCGTCATCAACCCTGTGATAAACTATCTGGGTACCGCCATAGTGGGACAGAGCTTCCTCTGAATAGGCGGAACCGGGAGGGATCGTGGACAAGATAACCATCATAGGGCTAGGTCTCATTGGCGGCTCCATAGGCCTCGGCCTCAAACAGAAAGCTTCCGACAAGGTTGAGATATCCGGGTACGACAAGGACTTGGAGACCGGCCGCAAAGCGGAGAAGCTGAAGGCCGTGGACAAGTCGCACTGGAAGCTGGAGGACGCGGTCAAGGACGCCAAAATGGTGATCATCGCCACTCCAGTGCTGGCGATAAGGGAGATGCTTGAGCTGATCTCCGACATGGTGCCGCCGGGCTGCGTGGTGACCGACACCGGAAGCACCAAGACCGAAATAATGACATGGGCGGAAGAGTACCTGCCGCGAGAGGTCAGCTTTGTAGGCGGCCACCCCATGGCAGGTAAAGAGGTCTCCGGCATAGACGCGGCGGACGCCAACCTGTTCCAGAACGCCCGCTATGCAGTGATTCCCAGCGTACGAGCCAGGGAGGAAGCGGTGAGGGCCGTGCTCGGCATGGTGGAGCTGCTTGAAGCCAAGCCCTATTTCCTCGATGCGGTGGAGCACGATAGCTTTGTGGCGGCGGTCAGCCACCTCCCCATCATAGTTTCGTCAGCGCTGGTTTCGGTAACCACCAAAAGCCCGTCCTGGAGGGAGATGTCCAGGATGGCTGCCACGGGTTACCGCGACGTATCGCGCCTCGCTTCAGGTGACCCCGTGATGAATCTGGACATATCGGTAACCAACCGCGACAACCTGCTCCACTGGGTAGAACAGGCCATACAGGAACTTCGGCATTTCCACGACATGATAGGGAAAACGTCGGATGAAGACGGCCTTGAAGCCCTGGGCGATACCTTCACCAAGGTCTGGGCGGACAGGGAGAGGTGGCTAGTCCGCTACGAATCCGGCGAGGACCAGTTCGATGAGCTAGCTCCCTCCGGACCGGAGGTGCCGTCGTTCAGCGATCAGATGATAGACATGGTCGTGGGCACCAAGATAAGAGAGCGGTACAAGGAAATAATATCCATGCAACAGCGTCGCCCCCAGCGGGAAGAGAGACGTAGAAGAGGATAATGAGGCGCACCATCTCTTCACCAAGCCGCTTGGAAGGCATCTTAGCGCCGCCCGGCGATAAGTCCATATCCCACCGTGCCGCGCTGCTCAACTCCATTGCCCGGGGCACAGCCCGCGTCTCCAACTTCTGCGTAGGCGACGACCGCGCCTCCATGCTGCGCTGCCTGCGAGGGTTGGGCGTGAAGATTACCCGTCATCAGAATTGCGAGAGCAATGGCGGGAAAGAGTACTTTGAAGTGGAGGGCAACGGCCTTCACGGACTAACAGAACCCGTGGACGTTCTCAACGCGGGCAACAGCGGCACCACCATGCGCCTGGTTTCAGGGCTGCTGGCGGCACAGCCTTTCTTTAGCGTGCTCACCGGAGACAAATCGCTCAGATCACGGCCCATGGGCAGAATCATCAAGCCGCTCCAACAGATGGGGGCAGAGATCCAGGGCAGAGACGGCGACAGCAAGGCTCCGCTCGCCATACAAGGCGGCGGCCTGCGCGGCATTGAGTACGACATGCCGGTAGCCAGCGCCCAGCTCAAATCGTGTCTTATAATCGCCGGACTGTACGCCGACGGGGAGACCACCCTGCACCAGCCCGCGGCCTCCCGCGATCACACCGAGCGTATGTTGGAGAACATGGGCGCAGCACTGACGGAGAACGGGCTGACCCTGAAGGTCACTCCCGGCAAAGAGCTGCGGGCCGTTGACGTGAACGTCCCCACCGACACCAGCTCGGCGGCCTACTGGCTGGTTGCCGGCGTCTGCCATCCCTCGGCAAAGGTGACCGTGATGAACGTGGGAATGAACCCCACGCGCACCGGCATCCTGGAGGCGTTGGAATCCATGGGAGCGCACCTCACTGTAGCCAACAGGCGCATGGAGGGCGGCGAAGAGGTGGCGGATATCACGGCGGAGTCCAGCAACCTCATCGCCACGGAAATCGCCGGAGATCTGATTCCCAGGCTCATCGATGAGATACCCGTTCTATCCCTGGCAGCCTGTTTCGCTAAGGGGACTACGGTTATTCGAGATGCCCAGGAGCTCCGGGTCAAGGAGTCGGATCGAATAAAGTCCACAGTTGCCGGGCTACGCGGCATGGGAGGCCAGGTGGATGAGACGGACGATGGGATGGTAATTAAGGGACCCGGCCTCCTCACCGGCGCATCGGGGCGGAGCTATGGAGACCACAGACTGGCCATGACGCTGGGCGTGGCGGGGCTGCTGGCCGCCGGGGAAACCGAGGTACGGGGCGCAGAGGCAGCCGGCGTATCCTACCCCACCTTCTGGAAAGACCTTGACAGCTTGATCGACGGGTCTTCCGGTTAGCCGATGCCCGTGGAAGCGCCTGCCCCCCTGCTTATCGTCGTCTCCGGCCCCTCCGGGGTCGGCAAAGACGCCGCTTTACAGGGTATGAAGCTTCTCCAGCGTCCCAGGCGCTACATAATAACCGCCACCACCCGCCCCAAGCGCTCCGGCGAGAGTCACGGCGTTGATTACATCTTCATGTCGCCTGAGGAGTTCCGCACCCTGATGATGCAGGACGGTTTCCTGGAATGCGCCGAAGTGTACGGCACCTGGTACGGCGTGCCGCGCTCCCAGGCGGATGAGGCAATGGCCTCCGGCGAGGACGTAATCGTCAAGACGGACATACAAGGGGCGCGTACTTTGCGCTCAAAGATACCGGAGGCGCTGCTCATCTTTCTGGCCCCTCCCACCATGGAGGAGTTGAAGCGCCGCCTCCTGGAAAGAAAGTCGGAGACGGAAGAAGCGTTGAAGCGGCGCATAGAGACCGCCGAAATCGAGATGCAATGCCAGCATGAATTCGACTACGTGGTAGTGAACCACGATGGCCGCTTGCATGAAGCCGTGGCAGAGATAGACTGCATCATACAGGAAGAGAAGACGAAACGACTAAAAGAGGCGCTCAAATGAACGACATGCCTTTGTTTAAAGCGATGCACAGCCAGCGGGCCATCCGCCTGTTTACATCGGAGCCTGTCTCTGATGAAGACGTCAAGACCATCCTGGAAGCCGCGGTTCGCGCTCCAAGCCCCGGAAACAGGCAGACCTGGCGCTTTATTGTGGTCCGTGACGAGGAGAAGAAACGCAGGCTGGGAGAGTGGTACCTGCAAGCGTGGAGAGCCACCGTTGGCAGCGACAACCCGGACCCCGCTACGCTGACCCAGCCCTACAGGCTGGGCTATGAGCTGGGCGCCCGCATGGGCGAAATTCCGGTGGTCATCGTGGCCTGCATTGAGCACGCCGAGGGCTGGGATGGCCGAAGCAGCATCGTCGACGGCGCTTCCATATACCCCGCGGCGCAAAACCTCATGCTGGCGGCTCGCGCCCTGGGATTGGGTACGGTGCTTACCACCATGCACCGCCGTTATGAACAGCAGATCAAGGAGTTCCTGGGTATACCGGGCCACGTGGAGACGGCGGCGCTGATCCCGTTGGGGTACCCCGGCGAGGGCCAGCACTTCGGCGGCAGCATACGCAAGCCTATAGCGGACGTGATATTCCACGACGGTTGGGGGAGTTAGGAGACCGTTGAGATCAAGCAAAGGAAGAGACCATGGCGCTGACCTCCGATGAAGTGCGACACGTTGCACTGCTGACAAGGATACGGCTTACCGAGCAAGAGGTGGAGCTTTACCGCTCGCAGATGGACGACATCCTGGAGCACTTCCAGATGCTCCAGGAGCTGGACACCGACCAAGTATCGCCCACCAGTCACTCGGTACCGCTGGACACCGTGATGCGCGACGACGAGACGGAGCCTCCCATGGACAAAGAGGACGTACTGTCCAATGCGCCGCGCCGTGAAGGGGACTATTTCCGGGTCAAGGCCGTGCTGGAGTAGCCGCAGTTATTCTAACTGAACTATCCGAGAACTAGAGTTGACTGACGAACTGTACAAGCTGACCATACACGAAGCACGCACCCTGCTCGACCGGCGTGATCTGTCGTCGGTAGAGCTGGCCCAGTCCTACCTGGAACGCATCGAGCGGCTGGAACCCAGGGTGAAAGCGTACGTGAGGGTAACCCCTGAGCAGGCTCTGGAACAGGCCCGGCAGGCGGACGCCCTCATAGCGCGTGGTGAGGCGCTGCCGCTAACCGGCATACCCCTTCAGATCAAAGACAACATGTGCACCAGGGGAGTACACACCACCTGCTCGTCGCGCATGCTTGAAAGCTTCGTCCCTCCGTACAATGCTACGGTTGTGGAACGCCTGGAAGGACAGAGCGCCGTAATGCTGGGCAAGGGCAACATGGACGAGTTCGCCATGGGTTCATCCACCGAGAACTCGGCCTTCTTCAACACGCACAACCCCTGGGACATGGAGCGCGTGCCCGGGGGTAGCAGCGGCGGTCCCGCTGCCTCCGTGTCCGCCGGAGAGGCCATGGCATCGCTGGGATCCGACACCGGCGGCAGCATACGGCAGCCGGCCGCGCTGTGCGGCGTAGCAGGCATGAAACCCACCTATGGGCTGGTCAGCAGGTACGGGCTGGTGGCGTTCGCCTCCTCCCTGGACCAGATTGGCCCCATGACCCAGGACGTCACCGACTGCGCCATGGTGCTCAGCGCCATATCCGGGCACGATCCCAGGGATTCAACCTCTCTGCCGCAGCCCCAGCAGGACTTCACGCAGGCGCTGACCGGCGACATAGCGGGCATGCGGATAGGCGTTCCCAGAGAGTACTTTGTACAGGGCATGGACCCCGAGGTGGAAACGGTGACCCGCGAGGCGATAGGCGTGCTGGAAGGGCTGGGAGCCTTGGTTGATTGGGACGTATCGCTGCCCTCCACGCCGTACGCCCTGGCCGTCTACTACATCATCGCTCCCTCGGAGTGCTCAGCGAACCTGGCGCGCTACGATGGCGTGAAGTACGGCTATTCCGACCACGACGAAGCCGGCATGTGGGACGAACTGGAAGCCACCCGCCAGCACGGGTTCGGGCCTGAGGTGAAGAGGCGCATTATGCTGGGCACTTACTCCCTCTCTTCCGGCTACTACGACGCCTATTACCTGAAGGCGTTGAAGGTGCGCACCCTGATATCCCAGGAGTTCCAAGACGCCTTCCGGAAGTACGACGTACTGGTAACACCAACCTCTCCTACAGCCGCGTTCAAGTTCGGGGAGAAGCTCCAGGACCCGCTGAAGATGTACCTCAGCGACGTAATGACCATACCGGCCAACATCGCCGGGCTTCCCGGTATATCGGTGCAATGCGGCTTCACGCAAGGGCTGCCCCTGGGCCTGCAGTTCATAGGCCCCGCCCTGGGCGATGCGGCGGTGCTCCGCGCCGCTCACGCCTATGAGCAAGCGACGCAGTGGCACAAAATGCGCCCTGCATTGTAGGGGCTCGTTTTACGGAGGGGAATCCGCTCGTGGTTCGACAAGCTCACCACGAGCGGGGGGATGTGCCCTTCGACAAGCTCAGGGCGAACGGATACCAAAGCCCGCCCCTGGATGCCCGCCAAGGGCTGTTCACGTAAAGAATCTATAGAGCCGACTATGCGAGCTCTGACCGCCTGCAGTATGGTAATCCTGAGCCGCTGCCTGTTCAACAACTGCGGCGCCCCCCGTCATCGCCGTACAATAGCCCACCTGTACATTTCCAGCTATTATCTACGCAGCAAGTAGACACGAGGAGGACGCTATGATCCGCAGCCTACAGGGTAAATCGCCCAAGATACATCCCACCGCCTTCGTCAGCGAGGCCGCCTACGTCATCGGCGACGTGGAGATAGGAGAGAACTCCAGCATCTGGCCGGGCGCTGTGATCCGCGCCGACAACGGCAAGATAACCGTTGGCGCCAACACCAACATACAGGACAACAGCTCTGTGCACTCCGACGCCGATTCCAAGATTGGGAGCGGCGTGACTATCGGGCACAACGTGTTGTGGCACGGACGTTCACTGGCCGACAACTGCCTGGTGGGCAACGGCGCTACAGTGAACGAGGGTGTAGAAGTGGGAGAGCTTTCCATCGTCGGCGCCGGGGCCGTGGTGCTGGAAGGTATGACCATAGAGCCTCGCGCCATTGTAACCGGTGTGCCCGCCAGGCCAAGGGGCGAGATCCAGGAGCGGCACGAGGAGTTGATAAGAAGCAGAGCGGTCAGCTACGCGAACAGGGCCAAGGTCTATAAGTCTGAAGGGTTGGAGTAGGTCATGCGTCGCTTGCTTCCAGCGCTTAAGCCAATATCCTAGAACGCAATTATGGAGACTTTCCGCATACAGTTGCCCGACGGTAGGAGCGTAACGGCCCTCCTTAGCCGGGCTCAGATCCCCGATACAGGCTGGACTTTCATCTACGCGCCGGGCGCGGGCTCCAATATCGACGATCCGTTCGGAGTTTACGCCGCTTCCCGCCTGGCCCAATGCGGCATATCCACGGCGCGGTTCCAGTTCCCCTACATGGAGGAGAAGCGCCGTGTACCCGATCGCACTCCCGTCCTGGAAGCAACCTGGCGGGCCGCTATCGAAACGTTCCGCCGCACGGACAGCAGACTGGTGGCCGGAGGCAGGTCCATGGGAGGCCGCATAGCCTCCGTGGTCGCCGCGCAGGGAGTACCGCTGGACGCGCTGGCGCTCTTTGCCTATCCCCTGCACGCGCCGGGAAGAGACGAATGGAGGGATAAGCACTTTCCCGCCGTATCTCAGCCCGTACTTTTCTGTTCAGGCACCCGCGACACCTTTGCCACGCCCGGCGAGCTTACAGAGGCCGTCTCCAAGATCAAGGAAGCCCGCGTTCACTTCCTAGATGGCGCGGACCACGGTTTCTCGGTCAGAAAGTCCAGCGGCAGGACACGCCAGGACGTCTGGGATGAGACTATAGAGACCTTCATCGACTGGTTGCAACAGATAGCTTAGACGGGCGCTGTCTCAGATTGGGGGGGGGCTCCAAAGTTCGGATCGTCAAGCAAGTTCGGTCTCGTCTAGCGTCCGTATGAATGAGCCTACTGGCTCCAAGTAACGTGTCACTAGGGTCTGGTCGAGCCAGCCTTCATAAAAGTTCATATGCAGGGCCTGAGCTAGACCAAATTCATCATATAGCTTGTGATTGTCCAAGGTAGAGACGACCGCGACCAAGAGCGCGTGGCCGTTGTGCCTCAATCCTCTGCGCACCGCCAGTGCTTTCACCATCTGGGACGCCGCGCCCCAACCCTTTTCCGATGCTTGCCGCAAGTCACCTTTTTCAAGTTCCTCTTGAGCTTGCCGAAAGTATATATGTGCTTGTTCTCTGTAGGACGTTTTTGCTACTGCCATTTTGCCTTCCCCAGTCACGCTTTCTCTTTGAAAAGGATAGTGGTGCACCTAATACGGCGTCAACTAGAGGCCGCAACCTTGGATCAGGCTACGCGGCGCATCCCTAACGCCAGATGCTTAACTCCTGAATTGCATCTTGTCTAGGCGGGTAAAATCGTGGACGGAGTCCACCCAGCGCAGCGTTCCTGAGCGAGACCGCATTGCCAGTGAGTGCGTCTGTGCGCCATTGGCAAAGAAGCGCACGCCGTTCAGCAGGTCGCCCGTGCTTGCGCCGGTTGCGGCAAAGAAGACGTCTTCTCCGGAGACCAGCTCTTCAGCAGAGTAGACCTTGCTCAAGTCGGCGCCAGCCGCTATTGCCGCGTCTCGCTCCTTATCGTCGCGGGGCCAAGCCTTGCACTGGATAGCGCCGCCAATGCACCTTATGGCGGCGGCGGTAATCACGCCCTCCGGCGTGCCTCCAATGCCCAGCAGCACATCCACTTCGCTTTCCCACATGGCGGCGTGGATGCCCGCCGCTATGTCTCCATCGGATATCAGCTTTATACGAGCTCCGGCGCTTCTGATGTCGTCTATAAGCTGGTCGTGTCTGGGCCTGTCCAGCACTATCACCGTAAGCTCGCTCATCTTTCTCCCTTTGGCCTTGGCGATGTTCTTGAGATTCGTCCCCACAGAGGCGTTGATGTCAATCACGTCCTTGGCCTCTTTGCCCACCGCAATCTTGTTCATGTAGACCACTTCCCGGGGGCAGTTCATCGTGCCGCGCTCCGAGAGGGCAATCACGGCTATGGCTCCCGGCAGCCCCTTGGACAGCAACGTAGTGCCGTCAATGGGGTCAACGGCTATGTCCATCCCCGGCCCTGCCCCGTCTCCTATCACTTCGCCGTTGTACAGCATCGGCGCTTCATCCTTCTCTCCCTCCCCTATCACTACCACGCCGTCCATGGACATTGAGCCCAGGGTGAAGCGCATGGCATCCACCGCCGCCTGGTCCACCAGCTCCTTGTCGCCCATGCCCATGTGCTGCGCCGCCGCAATAGCCGCCGCCTCTGTAACCCGCACCATGTTCATCGCGAAGTTACGGTCAATGACTTCTCTACTGTTCATTGTGAGGCCTCCCCTTAAATCGCGGTGATCAAAGGGAGTATACCAGCATACGGAGGTTGTTTTCCGCCTCGTACATCGTGATAAACTCATCATGGACAGAGGCCCAATCTGCGCCTATCTTGGGAATAGGCGTCCCAATGAACGTGAGATCATAAGGAGGCAAGCATGAACACACAGGAACTACAAGCCATAGCCCAGGCTATTGTGGTCAAGAGCAAAGGTATTCTTGCCGCTGACGAGAGCGATTCTACGATAGCGCGCAGGCTGGAGAGCATCAACGTGGAATCCACGGAAGACAACCGCCGTGCTTGGCGGCAGCTTCTGTTCACCGCCAACGGCAGCGGCGATTACATCAGCGGAGTCATCCTATTCGACGAGACGATCCGGCAGAACGCGGATACCGGTGAAAGGTTTGTGGACATCCTCAACGGAGAGGGCGTTGTTCCCGGCATCAAAGTGGACAAGGGAGCAAGGCCCCTGGCCGGTTCCCCCGACGAAACGATAACCGAGGGCCTGGACGGCCTCCGTGAGCGTCTCAACGAGTACCGTGAGCTGGGCGCCAAGTTCACCAAGTGGCGCGCCACGATCACTATCGGTGAGAATATACCGTCCTCGTATTGCATTGATGTCAATGCGCACGCCCTGGGTCGCTTCGCCGCGCTTTCCCAGGAGGTGGGCCTCGTCCCCATCGTTGAGCCGGAGGTGCTCATGGACGGCGACCATGACATAGATCGCTGCTTTGACGTGACCGAGGCCACCTTGCAGCGGGTATTCGAGGAGCTGCACAGGCAGCGCGTTGGGCTGGAAGGCATGCTGCTCAAGCCCAACATGGTGCTGTCGGGAACGAAAGCTCCCAACAGGGCAGGCCCCGAACAGGTGGCGGAGGCTACCATAAGCTGCTTCAAGCGCACCGTGCCCGCATCCATGCCGGGCATTGTCTTCCTTTCAGGCGGGCAGAGCGATGATGAGGCGACGTTAAACTTGAACGCTATAAACCAGCGTGTCGACTCAACTACACCGTGGCAGCTCAGCTTCTCATACGGCAGGGGCCTCCAGGCGACTCCACTCAAGGTATGGAGCGGTGACCCAGCCAAGGTGCCGCAAGCGCAGGAGGCATACTTGCGCCGGGCACGGCTAACCAGCGCCGCCCGCGACGGTCTCTACACTCCCGATATGGAGAAGGAACTCGCCGGCGTCTAGCGTGGCTGCGTAGTCCCAAGCGCCGCAGCAACCCGTCAGGCTGTGCCTTTATCCGCCTGTGGTGTTATCATTCCAATACCGTGGTTTTCAAATTATTGATCGCAACCAACAACAGGGGAAAGGTGGAGGAATACCGGCGCCTGCTTGGCTGCTTGCCTGTCGAGTTGACCACTCCTTCCAACGAAGGGGTGACTGAGGAGCCGGAGGAGCCGGGAGACACTTTTGAAGAGAACGCTCTCATCAAGGCGCGCTTCTATTCGGAAGCAACGGGGCTGCCCGCCCTGGCCGACGACTCAGGCATCGAAGTGGATGCGTTGAACGGCGAACCGGGGGTGCGAAGCGCCCGCTACGGCGGCTTGCCAGCCAGCGATGACGACCGCAACAACCTGCTTCTATCCAATCTGAGCAACGTTCCCTGGGAAAACCGCACCGCCCGTTTTCGCTGCGTGGTAGCTCTGATCTGGCCCGGCGCCGGAGAGGAGACCTTCCAGGGCGATTGCCAGGGATATGTTGCCTTTGAACCCAGCGGACAAATGGGGTTTGGATACGACCCCCTTTTCTACTATCCCAATTTCGGCAAGACCTTTGGAGAGGTCGACGCGGAGGCCAAGGATAGCGTGAGCCACAGAGGCATCGCCGCCCGCAAAGCGGTACAGAGACTGAAAGAGGTCATAGGCGCTGTGTCGCCAAGGTAGCAAATGGACCACTCACAGGCAAAGAAGACGGTACGAGACCTGTTCGGCAGAACGCTGGCCGACCTCCGTGTTTCGGTCACGGATAGATGCAATTTCCGTTGCTTCTACTGCATGCCCGCCGAAATCTACGGAGAGCGATATCAGTTCCTTTCCAAAGAGCTAGTCCTCAGCTATGAGGAGATAGAGCGGCTGGTGAAGGTTTTCGTCAATCTGGGAGTGTCGCGTGTGCGCCTAACGGGCGGTGAGCCGCTCCTCAGGCAAGACCTGGAGATACTGGTGGCCATGCTTGCCGGCATTGAAGGAGTGGACGACCTTTCGCTGACCACTAACGGTTATCTGCTTGCTCAACAGGCACAGGCGCTGAGAGATGCAGGGCTTGGACGGATCACGGTCAGCTTGGACACCCTGGATGACGCCGTATTCAGCCAGATGAACGGCCGCGGCTTCAACACCCAGCGAGTCCTAGAAGGGATACGCGCCGCTGAAGAAGCGGGTTTCCGCAACATCAAGATAAACGCGGTGGTCAAGAAAGGCGTCAACGATCATACGGTGGTTGACCTTGCCCGCTACTCCAAGGATAGAGGTCATACCGTCCGGTTCATCGAGTACATGGACGTGGGCAACCTGAACGGATGGAAGATGGAGCACGTGGTCGCCTCAAAGGAGATCATACACAGGCTCAATGAAGAGATGCCCCTGGAGCCCGTGGCTAAGGCCTTCCTGGGGGAAGTGGCGGATAGATACCGCTACTTGGACGGCCAGGGCGAGGTCGGCGTTGTCTCGTCGGTCACGGAGCCGTTCTGCGGCGACTGCACACGGGCAAGGCTCTCCGCGGACGGCAGTATATACACCTGTCTATTCGCCAATGAGGGACATGATCTGAAGACCCCGCTGAGAAACGGAGCCAGCGATGAGGATATCGAAGCCATTATCAGCGGTATCTGGCAGGTGCGCACCGATAGATATTCGGAGGAGCGCACCGCCCTTTCCGGCGCTCGCTCCGATAAAGTGGAGATGTATCACATAGGCGGGTAGGACTTGCAGATATGATTACCATCTACACGGACGGCTCCTGTTTGGGCAACCCCGGGCCCGGCGGTTGGGCTGCCGTCATCAACGATAACGGCGTCAAGCGTTCGTTGTCCGGCAAAGAAGACAACACCACCAACAACAGAATGGAGATACTGGCCGCTATCAAGGGACTGGAAGCCGTCCCCGCCGGTTCAGAAGCCACGGTATTCAGCGACAGCCAGTACGTGGTCAACACCATGACCAGGGGTTGGAAGAGAAACGCTAACCGGGACCTTTGGGCCAAACTCGATTCAGTTGCCGGGCAGCGTAAGGTCACCTGGCGGTGGACGCGCGGCCACGCTGGCAACCCGGGCAATGAGGAAGCCAACACCCTAGCTTTGCGGCAAGCGCAGTCCTTCCTAGAGGGCAGTTCTCCCCTCACCCACCTTGATTCGCAGGGCAATGCTCAAATGGTGGACGTGAGCGGCAAAGATGCCACGCTGCGAGACGCCGTGGCCGAGGGCATGGTCCACATGAAGCCGTCAACCCTGCGCCTGATCGAGGAGGGCGGCATAGACAAGGGCGACGTGCTGGCCGTGGCTCGTGTCGCAGGGATCGTTGCCGCCAAGCGAACATGGGAACTCATCCCCATGTGTCACCCCGTGCCGTTGGACCGGGTAGCCATAGAGTTCGATTTGGACTCCAGCAACAGCGCTATTCGCATCACAGCCTCCGCTCGCACCACCGCCAAGACCGGCGTGGAAATGGAAGCTCTGACAGCCGTCAACATCGCGGCGCTGACCATATATGACATGGCAAAAGCCGTTGACAGGGCTATGAAGATCAGCGAAGTACGACTGGTAAGCAAGAGCGGCGGCAGAAGCGGCGACTACTCTTTAGACCCTGCCCAGAGCTAGGTAGCGCAAGGAAAAAGGCAAAGCACAACCATACGAGTTGTGCCTCGCTAAACAAACTCTAGCTTGAAATGAAGCTATCCGGAAACTTTCTGCTGGGCCTCTAGCACCCCAATGCCGTTGCGGACGGTGCTCAGCAGACCTGCCACTTTCTCTTCC
>CAYVEN010000034.1:14911-18676 GCA_964450505.1 uncultured Dehalococcoidia bacterium
GTCTGTACAGCTGTTCTTGAGCGTATTGATCGGCGGAGTCGCGCCGGGAAGCGGCTTCGCTCTCAGCCATCTCCAACATGCGCTGCGCCTTCACCTCGGCCTCTTCGCGTATCTTCTTGGCCTCTTTTTGGGCTTCTTTCACCAGTTCTGTATCATCCATGCGACTGCGGAATTCGTTCTCCGCCGAAGCCCTGATGCGCCGCGCCTCACCAAGCGACTGGGTGAGCAGATCTTCGCGCTTTCTAATGACTTCATCGGCCTCAGCAATGCCTTGGGGCACGGCAACTCTCAACTGGTCCACAATCTCCATGAGCGTTTCCGAATCGACAAACAGTTTCTTGCTCATGGGGACACGCTTACCTGACGCCGCTAATGATTCTAATTTATCGATAATTCCAAAGATATCTATGATGTCCTCCTTCGAACCGCCGCGCTACACGGCTACGCCTAGTTTGTTTTTCAGCGCGACGGCAACGTTGTAAGTCACAAGGTCTTCTATGTTTCCTCCGAAGCTGGCCACCTCCTTTATCAAAGATGAACTGAGTGACTGGTATTCCTGGCTGGTATAGAGGAATACCGTATCTATCTCCGGATTGAGCTTGCGGTTCATCATCAGCATGGCTACTTCGTAGTCCAGGTCGGTGACGCTGCGCAAGCCGCGCACCATGAACTTCGCTCCAATCTCTCTGGCGTACTCAACCGTCAAGCCGTTGTAACGTGTAACTTCCACGTTTGGCAGATCCCCAACCGCTCTTTCGCACAGGTCAACGCGCTCAGACGTCGAAAATAGCAGGCTCTTGGAAGGAGTATCAAACACCGCCACCACAAGCCTGTCCACAATTGCAGCAGCCCGCTGCACAATGTCCAGATGTCCCTTGGTTATGGGGTCAAAGCTCCCTGCGTAGATTGCTATGGCCACCGGGTCTCCTTAGTTGTACACCGACAGCACAGTATCCCCGTACCGTCTCTGAAAGCTAAGCTCCAGCGTGTCGTAACTCTCTTTTGCATCCGTTCTCTTGCTGTGCTCCAAGACCACCAGGCCTCTCTCGGCTATCAGCCCGGACCTGGCAACCTTGCTCATTGTTTGTTCCAGGTCGGGTAGATCATATGGCGGGTCAAGAAGGACTACTTGATACGGTCCCTTCAAGAAGTCCAACGCCCGGGCCACCTTTGCCCTGTGTATAGCGCCTCGCTCTTCCAGGCCTGCCTTTCTCAGATTTTGCCCGATGGTCCGACACAGGCGACCATCTTGCTCAACGAAGTCCGCCGCTTTGGCCCCTCTGCTGAGCGCTTCTATTCCCAGTGCGCCGCTTCCGGCATACAAGTCCAACACACTAGCTTCAATCAACGCCTCAGATATAATCTGAAATAGCGCCGAGCGTACTCTGTCAGAAGTGGGTCTGAAGTGCGGAGAACGCGGCGCATCGATTTGGATTCCCCGCGCCTCGCCTCCTGTGATACGCATCTGTTAGCTACTTTCACATGGCCGTTTGAGGCACACAGATATTACAGTTTTTTTGAACAAAGGTCAATCTTTCGCCTAGTATTTCGCCCAAACGCTGCTCCCACTCCCCTGCCCTCACGACTACAATGGACGGTACATGCCTCCATATGCCCGTATGGTCGCATGCTCGTCTTACACAAGTCATAAACCGCTTGACACTCTTTTCCGAGCACCACTACAATTCCCCATGGTATCCCACCTCCAAGCATAGGGTATGACCTTTAGAAGGCCACTACAGACAGCGCTAACTTCCCAGCTTGTGGTGTCTCTTCCCCCCCTTGGACGTAGCTCTGATTCTTGTACCTAGTTCGGCTTCCCTTGGCATAGATTTGGGCTTGCACTGAGAGTATGACGACGAAATATATTTTTGTGACCGGCGGTGTGGTTAGCTCACTGGGCAAAGGCATCAGCGTGGCCTCAATAGGTCGCATCCTGAAGAGCCGGGGCATCAACATCTCGGCAATGAAGCTTGACCCTTACCTGAACGTAGACCCCGGGACCATGTCTCCCTACCAGCACGGCGAGGTCTTTGTGACCAAGGACGGCTCGGAAACCGACCTTGACCTTGGCCACTACGAGCGATTTATCGACATCGAGCTCACCGCCTCCTCCAACGTGACCGCCGGCCAGATATACAGCGACGTCATAGCCAAGGAGCGCCGCGGCGATTACTTGGGAGGCACCATTCAAACCGTTCCTCACGTCACCAACGAAATCAAAGACCGCATCTTCAGCCTTGCTTCTGAAAGCATGGCGGACGTGGTGGTGGTGGAAGTGGGCGGCACCGTTGGGGACATAGAAGGGCTGCCCTTCCTGGAAGCCATCCGGCAGATTCGCAACGATGCCGGTAGAGACAACGTCTACTACATACACCTCACCCTGCTTCCGCATATCCAGGCTACCGGCGAGTTGAAGACCAAACCGACCCAGCACAGCGTCAAGGAACTGCGCAGTATTGGCATCCAACCCGATGCAATCATAGCCCGCAGCGACCTACCGGTAGCGGATGCCATCAAAGACAAGATATCCCTCTTTTGCGACGTACCCCGCAACGCCGTGTTTGCCCTGCCCACCGTGGGCAACGTCTATGAAGTTCCGATTGCGCTTGAGGACGCCGGCCTCGGCGATACGCTCTTGAGCGCCCTGCGCCTGGATTACCGCAGCCGCGACATGGCCGACTGGCACTTCCTCATTGACAGAATGAGCTTGGAGAAGGAGAAGGTGCCCATCGCCGTAGTTGGCAAGTATACGGACTTGCCTGACTCGTACATATCGGTGAAGGAAGCCCTTTCCCACGCAGCGTTGGCCCATGGTAGAGATGTCGAGGTCTCCTGGATATATTCCGAGGAGATAGAGCAGAACGGCCAGGAAGATTTGCTCACCTCGGTTAAGGGAATCGTCGTACCCGGTGGATTCGGCCCCAGGGGAATAGAGGGCATGGTCAATACCGTGCGCTACGCTAGAGAAAACGGCGTGCCTTACCTGGGGTTGTGCCTGGGCATGCAAGTCATGGTAGTAGAGTATGCGCGCAACCTGTTGGGGTACGAGGACGCTAACTCCACCGAGTTCAATCGAGACACACAGCACCCGGTCATAGACCTGATGCCGGAGCAGATGCAGCTGAAGGATATGGGCGGCACCATGAGACTTGGCCTGTACCCCTGCAAGCTGGTGCCGGGTACCCGCGCTGCCAGGGCTTACGACCGTTCTGAAGTCGAGGAGCGGCACCGGCACCGCTACGAGTTCAACAACGCCTACCGCGAACCTCTGGCAGAGGTTGGTCTGATTGCCAGCGGCCTGTCCCCGGACGGCCTGCTTGTCGAGATAAGCGAGGCTTCGGACCATCCCTTTATGCTGGGCGTGCAGTTCCATCCCGAGTTCCTCTCCCGCCCGGAGAGGCCTCACCCTCTGTTCAGAGATTTCCTTGGCGCGGCCAAGGAGACCATCCGCAAGGGAGACCAGCGCCCGCTGCCGTTGACAAGTACGTAGTAGACTACCAATGTGATGTTTGCTATACTATCCCCTGTTCCACCGTTGGATTCCCCCCGCACCCCAGACTCTTGGGCATCCACCCCACTTTCTGAAAACACCGGAACGAGTGCATACCAGGCCCTAACACATCGTAGAAATACAGTAGCAAAGATTACTTGTAGCTTACATTTTGCCAAAGGCCAGGTTCCAGCTAGGATTCAAGATTATTATCCACTATCCACTCACTGAGGTGACACTTCTTTGACCACAAAACCCGTTTCGCATCTATC
>CAYVEN010000035.1:0-7452 GCA_964450505.1 uncultured Dehalococcoidia bacterium
CAGGCGTAGGTTCGGGTGTAGGCTCAGGCGTAGGTTCGGGTGTAGGCTCAGGCGTAGGTTCGGGTGTAGGCTCAGACGTAGGTTCGGGTGTCGGCTCAGGCGTAGGTTCGGGTGCAGGCTCCGCCGTGGGTTCCGGTGCAGGCTCAGGGTTAGATTCCTGCGCGTAAGCCATGGACGCGAATAACAGGATAGCGGCCAGTGCAGTTAGGGTAACTAACAGCGTGACTGCCGTCGCCCTTCCTGACCTGTCCCTTGAACCGTATTTACCTACGCTCAGGTTTATATCGGTCCCCCTTGTGCCTGGAACCGCCGCGCATGACAGGACCATGAATGTCGGCGGCGGTGGAAGATTGATACATCCGCACCAGGGGGGCGGGAGCTAGAGCAAAGCGCCGTTCTCTGGGAAACCGAGGCCCAGGGCGCAATGAGCGGAGCATTCCTGGAATTCCGCCCGGCGAGAGGGAATGCCAGCGTCAAGCCTCTTGTGAAGCTATTTACATTGCAATAGTATGTGGCTGTGGTCCCTGAGTCGTACACACCCAGTTTACATCCGTGGGATGCCCAGCCCCCGGCATGGACAGGGTTCTCCCAGTTCGATGTATCGTTCATTTCTGTTCACCATCTACAACCCGCAGGTGCAGCAAACATCGACTGCGAAGAACAATATATGTATTGGACAATACTTGTCAATAGCATTTATTATAAATAGCATTAGCTTTATTTGGCATTGATTGTAAACAGCACGTTATATAATGTGTGCGATTAGAGGAATGACATACCTGGATTCACAAGACGATTCTGACCGCCGGGCCGAAAACCCGTCGGCCTACCTGGGAATCGATATATTCGATATATTCAACGCGCTTGATAAGGCGCTTGTGGAAAGGGCGTCGCCTCACGGCATTACCAACTCGGAATACGCCCTCCTCTGGCATTGCCTGGATGGGGAACGCACGGCTACTCAGCTGGCGCAGGTCCTGCCCATGGACGGCTCCCGCATAAGCCGCGTAGTCACCGATCTTGTCGACAAGGGTCTACTGAGCAGGCGTCGCCTGGCGGAAGACCGGCGCATAGTCATGCTCAGTCTGACCAGCGAGGGGATGGAGCTTACTTCCCGGATCTTCCAAAAGATGCAGGACTACTACGCCGAGATCACGGAGGGCATATCCGAGGAGGAGATGCAGGCCTTCTCGTCCGTCAGAGCCAGGATACTAGCCAACCACGCCTCAATGCAGTCGCAGCCGCAGTAGGCGCAAAGGACGCCTCCCCTCCGGCTCAATGAGCCGGCTGCGGGTCAGGACGCGGGCTTGTTGGCCACCACCTCACCGAAGGCCACACTAAGCACTGCGCCGGGATCGGTCTTCCACCTGTCATAGGCGGCGCTTATCTCGTCGCACATCTCTCTAGTCGCTGCCCCGTACTTTATGGCCGCCTCCGTGATTTCCGGTGACAGGAACCACTCCTGGACGAAACCATAGATGAAATTGACATCTGCGGGCGTGCTGAAGAGGTTTGACGATAAGGTCACCTTGATATCCGAGAACCCCGCCTTGACGAGATGGCTCTTCAACTCCTTGCCCATCTGGGGATGTGCGTCGTCGGCGATCAGTAGATCTTCAAACATCTCCCATGCTTTTCTGATGACACCGAAGTCCGGGTACGTGAAGCAGGACTGCACTATCATCTCCCGGCAGCCGATGATGCCGCCGGGCTTCAGCACGCGTTTCGCCTCGGCCAGAACCTTCCGGGTATCCGGAATGTGCATCATGACGTTCTGAAAGGAGACGACGTCGAAGGAGCCGTCTTCAAAGGGCAGGTCAATCGCGTCGCCCACGTGGAAGATAGCGTTGTCTACTCCGTATGCTCGGGCGTAGGACCGCGCCATATCGATCTGCGACGCTTCCATGTCCAGGCCGTGCATCTCGCCGGGCGCCACCGCTTTGGCCAGCCCTATTGATATGGTGCCCAGTCCACAGCCAACGTCTAGAAGGCGAAAGCCCGGCCTGAGATGCGGAAGCAGATAGCCGGCTTCGTTCTCCGCGCTGACTCGCTTGAGGGACTCCATGAATTCTTCGCTGAAACCCATTGTATAGTCGGGCGTTCCCGGTTCCTGTTGTGTCATTATTACTTATCCCTTCCACATTCAGTATCTTCCGACGCCATGACGGGAGCCGGCAGCGGGGTCAGGACACGGGCTTGCCGGCCACAATCTCACCGTGGGCAACGCCAACCACCGCGGCGGGGTGCTCCCTCCACCTGGCATAGGCATCGGCTATAGCGTCGCACAGCTCCCTGGTGGTGGCTCCGTACTTTATGGCAGCCTCCACAATCTCCGGTGACAGGAACCACCGCAAGGCTATTCCGTAGATGAATTCTATGTCTGCGGGCGTGCTGTAGATGTCAACGGATGAAGTTACCCGGATGTTGGTAAACCCGGCGTTGAGAATATGGCCCTTCAACTCCTTGCCCATCTGGGGATGCCCGTCGTCGGCCTCCACAAGGTCTTCGAACATATCCCACGCCTTTCTGATGACGCCGAAGTTCGGCTCCGTAAAGCTGGAAGCGGCGATCATTTCCCGGCAGGCAATTAGGCCGCCCGGTTTCAGGACGCGCTTCACCTCGGCCAGCACGGCGGCGGTATCCGGAACGTGCATCAGCACGGTGTGGCAGTGGGCAACGTCGAAGAAACCGTCCTCAAACGGCATATCGGTCACGTCCCCTACGTGGAAGATGGCGTTGTCCAATCCATACCACTTGGCGGTTTGCCTGGCCAGGGTGATCTGCGACTCTTCCATGTCTATGCCGTGCAGCTCACCGGGCGCTACGGCCTTGGCCAAGCCGGCGGATATGTTGCCGGGTCCGCAGCCAAAGTCTAGAATGCGAAGGCCGGGCCTGAGATGCGGCAGCAGATGGAAAGCGTTGACCTCAGCGGTGTATCGCCGGAGAGCCTTCAGATACTCTTCGCCGAAGCCCATTGTATAGTCAGGCGTTGCCGATTCCTGGTGTGTCATTCTGCTATCCCTCCATCTCTCCACATTCAGAATGCAAAACGGTCCTGTGAGATGGGTAATCCAATACAACCCCAAGCAATAAAATTAGGAGCAGAAAGGACTGTCGCAAGCGCACGGGCACCACGGCGGTCCCGCCGTGTCCGCACTGCCACTAGCTCAGGCTGTTGCCGATCGAGAGACATGCACCCCTTCTCTTTCGAGCAAACTAACACTACTCTATCATATGTGTGTAACTTCACTGTTACTTTCTGAGCAATTTTTCATGACTTCTTGTAATTTTTCGTCAAAGCTGGCATAATCTCTGTTGAAGCCGAATCATACAGCCGTGAGGGCTGGGACAACCGGCTGCCCAGCCCCGTGAGGAAGGTGACGAATTGATGCGACCAGACGAGTTGTTGCAAGAGAACCAGGCGCTGAGAGAGCGCCTCTCCAGGCTGAGCGAGGCCAGCCTCCGGATTACCGAAGACCTGGACTTCAACGTCGTGCTACAAGGAGTAGTGGACAGCGCACGGTCGCTCACCTCCTCGCGCTACGGAGCGATCACCGTCTTTGGAGACGGCGGGCAACCGTCCGACTTCATCGTTTCCGGCCTGACCAGGGAGGAGCACCAGGGGTTGTGGGACATGCCGGAGGGATGGGGATTCTTCGAGTATCTCAGCGGCCTTGCCGAGCCCCTACGAGTCTCGGATATCACCAGCCACCTGAGGGAACTGGGCATGCCTGAGTTCATGCCCTCTGTGCCGTTGACCTCACTGCTGGTGGCCCCGATTCGCCACCAGGGAGTCGGGGTCGGCACTATCTATTTGGCCCATGAGGCCGGCGGACGGAAGTTCACACAGGAGGACGAAGAGACTCTGGTCCTCTTCGCCTCCCAGGCGGCGATGGCCATCGCCAACGCCAGCAGGCACAGGGAGGAACAGCGAGTCAGGGCCGACCTGGAGACGCTGATCGACACCTCTCCGGTGGGCGTGGTTGTCTTCGACGCCATCACGGGCGCCCCGAAGTCGTTCAACAGGGAGGCCCGGAGAATCGTCGACAGTCTGCGCAATCCCGACCAGTCGCCGGAGCACCTGCTGGGCGTACTGACCTTCCGGCGCGCCGACGGGCGGCAGGTCTCCCTGCAGGAGTTCCCAATGGCCAATCTTCTGAGCACTGGGGAGACGGTGCGAGCCGAGGAGATTGTCATGGAGGTGTCAGACGGACGGAGCATCACGGTGCTGCTCAACGCGACTCCCATCCCATCAGAGGAGGGCGCCATCGAGTCGGTGGTTGTCACCCTGCAGGACATGGCTGATATTGAAGAGATGGAGCGGATGCGGGTCGAGTTCCTGGCCATGGTGAGCCACGAGCTGAGGGCGCCCCTCACCTCCATCAAGGGCTCCGCCTCCACCGTACTGGGCTCGGCCACGGACATGGACCCCGCCGTGGTCCGCCAGTTCTTCCGCATCATCGAAGACCAGGCCGATCACATGCACGGACTGGTATCCAACCTGCTGGACGTGGCGCGCATCGAGACGGGCGCGCTGCCGGTCAACCCCGAACCCTCAGAGGTCGTCGCGCTGGTGGACCGGGCGAGGAACGCCTTCAAGAGCGCGGGAGGCAGGAACAGCCTCGATATCGACATCAAGCCGGACCTGCCCCTGGTAATGGCGGACAGGCAGCGCATCGTCCAGGTCCTCGGCAACCTGCTTTCCAACGCGGCCAGGCACTCCTCGGAGTCGTCGGTCATAAGGGTGACCGCCGTGCCGGAGGGAGTTCACGTAGCGTTCTCAGTGTCCGACGAGGGGAGGGGTATACCGGCGGAGAGCCTGCCCCACCTGTTTCACAAGTTCTCCAGGGCGCAGTCCGAGGAGCAGGGAGGGGACACCGGCCTGGGCCTGGCTATCTGCAAGGGGATAGTGGAGACGCACGGAGGCCGCATCTGGGCCGAGAGCGATGGTCCGGGCCTTGGCGCACGCTTCACCTTCACCCTTCCCACGGTCGACATAACCAGAAGCGGCACGGCTGTCGGATCCACGCCGGCCTCTGGCCGCTCCTCGCGGCGAATGCAGAGGAGGGCGGTGGAACAGGTGCGCGTCCTCGCCGTGGACGACGAGCCCCAGACCCTCCGCTACGTCCGAGACTCCCTGATTCAAGCTGGCTACTTGCCAATCGTGACTGGGGAACCAGAGGAGGCGCTCCGCCTTATGAAAGAGGAGAAGCCCCAGTTGGCGCTGCTGGACTTCATGCTTCCCGGGAAAGACGGCATTGAGCTGATGAAGGAAATTCGTGAGACGGCAGACGTACCGGTCATCTTCCTGTCCGCCTACGGGCGGGATGATCTCATCGCTAGGGCTTTCGATATGGGGGCCGTAGACTACGTTGTCAAACCCTTCTCGCCAACGGAGTTGGCGGCAAGGATCAGGGCAGCCCTGCGCTGGCGGGTGATCTCTGAACCTTTGCAACCGTACGTGATGGGCGACCTGACCATCGACTATTCCCAACGCAGGGTGACCATTGCCGGTCGCGCCGTGCCGCTGGTGGCCATGGAATACCGGTTGCTCACCGAGCTTTCGGCCAACTCCGGACGTGTTCTGACCTACGAGCGCCTGCTGGAGCGGGTCTGGGGCGCTAGAGAGCAGGAGGACGTGCGACCCATGCGCACCATTGTAAGCAAGCTCCGCCGCAAGCTAGGCGACGCCGCCGACAACCCCACTTACATCTTCACCGAGCCTCGCATCGGATACCGGATGCCAAGGGGTGAGACACCAGACGAGGAAGCTGGCGCCAATCCCTGAGCGCGCTACTTATAAATGGAGTACGTGGTGGCGCATACGGGATTCGAACCCGTGGTCTTCGCCTTGAGAGGGCGATGTCCTTGGCCGCTAGACGAATGCGCCACGTAACTAACTGAACTGGCTGGGGATCCTGGATTCGAACCAGGGCTTTCAGATCCAGAGTCTGACGTCCTACCACTAGACGAATCCCCAGAGAGGACCCATTCTAGCACCGCTGGCTTACGGCGAGCAAACCCGTTATCTGTACGACGCTCGCTACTCGTCTATGTCTTCTTCGACTATTGCAATAGCGGCCGGACGTACGCGAGGAGAGTCGGTTATAACAGGCATATCCCTCTCCCAGCCCATACTATCCAGGGAATTTCTAAAGAAGCGTTCCTCACCACACAAACGGCAGCGCCCTTTACTGGTGGGGCCTCCCGCCGGTTCAATCAGCCAGTGGTGCTGGCATAGATTCTGCGCTTCCTCTGTGGTCTTCTCTTCTAATAAATGGTTCGTATTCACTATGTTCTCTCACTACACATCTGTTTCTTCTACGACTCTCCATTGTAATTGCCTGACATTCGGTAGGTCAATGGGCGAATGGCGGCTCTTCTCGAAGTCATGCTCCCGGCAACCTTCCCACAATAACTATTACGTAAACCAGGCGGAAAAGGTTCCACGTCAAGGAGAAAATGAAGGCTTCCAGGGAGAACGGCTAGGCATAGTCGATCAGCTTACGGTCTATTGGGTTCACCTCCCCAATGTCTTGATCCAGGCCCCACAACGCTACCCTCTCTATCTCGCCATTGCTTTGAAAGGGCGAGAGCTTATCTATTACGGCTGAAAAAAGCGCCGTGTACTCTATGAAACCATTGGAGGCGGATGTCTTGGCCAGGCCGCAAAAGCTAAGCGACTTGGCATCTTGATTAGTCTCTTCCTTGAACTCCCTTGCGGCGCATTCCCTTGGTGTCTCCCCCTCTTCTATGGTTCCGCCGGGGATCTCCCATTGCTGCCTCTGTCTATTGAAGACAAACAGGTAACGGCCGTCCCAGCGGGCGACAACCAGCGCTCCTGTCAGCGGTTGGAACGCAGGGGCGGCATCTTCCGTAGTAGTGATGAACTCAAGGAGCGTGTTGCCCTGATTATCAGCAGCTAGCATTGTTGCAAGCCAATCGCTCTGCAGTGAGCCGGACGTTCCACGTCACCTGTTCCTTCTCCGCCAAAACCGCAAGCGGCATCCAGGTGAAGCGGACGCTCTCGTCATTCAGGGAAGGGCGTACCTCAGGATGGGAAGCCTGGACCAGATGCATAGCGCAGTGGAAGGTCATCCTTGCTTGTGGGCTGGACCACCACTGCTCATCTACAACTTCCCCAACCTGGATTTCGATGCCCGTCTCTTCAAGGAACTCGCGTGCCAGTGCATTGACCGGAGACTCGCCGTCCTCCACCTTTCCTCCGGGAAATTCCCACAACCCCCCATCGAGCCTGTCCTCCCTACGAAGCACTACGAACGCCTTGTTGTCTTGCAGTAGTATGCCGCGGACTACTCTTTGAACATTCATGATCCGGTAGCTATGTTAGCACCGCTTGGGACGTTGCACGTGCAAACAACCTCCCCAATTTGACAGCCCACGTGGCCGTTCATAAAATGCGTCCCAGTTAGCCAAGACATACGCAGGGAG